>RFJF01000710.1 GCA_003695455.1 Chloroflexota bacterium | reverse complement strand
GGTTGGAGGTTGGTGTAGCGCTCCATTTTAAAGAAATGGTAGGCCGGAAAGGGTAAAGTATCCAAATCGGCGATGGGCGGGTGGTCCGGGTTGTGCTGTTCTTTGCCGTCGGTAGTGGTGTAACTAATGCCCAGCAGGCCGCTCAGCAAACCGGCCTGCGGGTCCAGCAGGTCACGGGCGGTAAAGTTGGGATTGTCCCGTTTGGCCCGTTCGATGATGGCGCTGATTTTTACCCACACCTCTTCGCCTTCGCCGCGCACCACAATGTCCACTTCGGGGTGGGCAATACTTTCGGCGGGCAGCACCGAGACGTGCGGGCCGCCCAGCACCACCGGAATATCGGCCACAGATTTGACGGCTTTGGCCGTGCGCCACGCCGATTTGACCTGCGGCGTGTTGGCGGTAATACCCACCAAATCCGGTTGAAAGCGGCGAATGGCGTCGGTGATGGGTTCGTCCTCAACGTCGGCGTCAAAAATCATCACCTCGTCTCCCCGTTTTTCAGAAACGGCGGCCAGGTAGGCCAGCCCCAGGTGGGGAGTGGTGCGGGTGTCTATGGGCAGGTGAAACAGGGGATTAACCAGCATCACGCGCATAAGTTTGTACCTCCCGGATGATATTTTTTATAACATCCACTATAATAATTCGGAATTTTACAACACAGTTCCAATCGGGTCAAAAATCACAATCAGGTTTACTGATTTACGATTTTGGATTTACGATTTACGGCATGGTTCATTTGCATCATGTGCCGGCTTTGCAAATTCCGTGCCGTTTTCTGCTGCCTGCGTGTTACGTGTTGCGTGTCAGTTTGAGATTTCGCAACACGTTCCACTGTCAGAGTCCAGAATCCCGGCCCCCGACTCCTGTTTGTCAGTTTTTTGCCGCCAGCGGATAAACCGGGCCGCCGGAGAGCGATTCGGCGGCGCGTTTGCCGGCCTGTGTCAGCAGGTAGGTGGCTGCCGGAAATTTTTTGTTGCTGTCAATCAGCCCGCGCGTTTTGAGCCGTTCTACCACCGCGCGGGGTAACTCTTGTGATGGGCCATCCAGCGGGTAAAATTTGCAGATTTTGCGCCCGTCCAGGTGGCGGTGAATTTTGAGCGTTCCGCCGGCGGCCAACCCGCGCAAAACGGCGGCTTCGGACGGTGACAGATTCATCGGTGTTCTCTCCAAAAAAAGAACCGGCACGCGCCGGTTCCCCATCGAGCCGCAATCATTCACTTTTCAACGCAGCGTTGCCAATCAACCCAAATTATCCACAAATTGCTGCAATTTACGCTGGTTGATTTTTTTGTACCGGTCCGGAATAATCTGCGCCATTTCCTCGGCAGACAGCCGGATGCGCAAAATTTCCAGCGCGTCTTCCGGCGACTGGCCGTAGGCCAGTTTTTGCTTACCGTTGGTCATTTCAAACAAATACATGTAGTGGGGGTTGCTGAAACTGCTCATGCTTTTACCAGCGCCTCCGTGAAAATGCCGGAGCGCTTGCGGGCAAATTCATCCAGTCCGCGGTTGACTTCGGCGTCAAATTTGCCGGCCAGCAACTGCCGGTAAAATTGATAATCTACGCCCACCACCTTTTCGTCGTCCGGGAAGCGGTGGTAGTTTTCTTTGGTCATCCGGCTTTTGCCTTCGGCAATGAGTTGGTAGCCCAGCGCCGAGCCGGGGTAGGGGGCGTAGTAGGAAATGGAGGGGAAGACATAACGCATGGATTTGAGCATGCGCATGGTATCAAAGGCGTCTTCGTGGGTTTCTCCGGGAATGCCCAGCATGATGTTGGCCCACAGTTTGGGCGGCTGTTTGCCCTGCGCCACAAATTCATCACCCAGTTTGTTGACCATTTCAATGGTAAACTGGTTGTCATCGGCGGTGCATTCTTTGTTGAGCAGGCGCAAAATCCGGTCGCTGCCGGATTCAAGGCCGATGGAAATGGTGTTCCAGTTGGTTTCGCGCACCAGCGCGGTGAACAGTTCAGGCCACTGGCGCACCGTGTCCGAGCGTCCGGCGGCCCAGTAGGGCCACACTTTGTTGGCTTTGCGCGGGTACTTTTCTATCCACTCTTCCAGCCAGGTGGGGTTTTGAAAGAACATCGAATCGTGGATGACAATTGAGCCGACGCCGTATTTGTTATCCAGATAGTTCAGTTCTTCAATGACCATATCTACCGGGCGGCGGCCCATGTTGGGGATGTAGCTGGCTTCGTTGCAAAAAACGCACTGCCACGGGCAAACCCGGCTGGTGATAATTGTTACCACCGGGGCCGGCCCCCAGCCGCATTCCGGTTCGAGCGGCCAGTTGAAGTTGCGGCGCAGGCGGCGGTGGGGCTTGGGCCACAGCTCGCGGTTAATCATGGGCCATTCGGCCATGGATTTGGCGCCCACGCCCACGGTAACGCGCTCAAAAGCGTGCGGATTGCGCACCAAATCTACAATAACATTTTCACCCGGCCCCTGCACAATCCGGTCAAACGCCTCAATTTCTACCATTTCATCGAGCGCCACGGTGGCGTGCATACCGCCCACCAGCACCATCCCGGTGGGGTTAACTTCTTTGAACAACTGGGCCGATTTGTACGCCACCGGAAAGGTGTAACTGCGCACATTCATAATCAGGGTTTCGTAGCCCCGCAGCTTTTTCTGCAATTGGGGCCACGAGGTCATAGCGCGGGTGGAAAGCAGATCGGTTTCTACGCCGTTGTTGTGCAGAATGGTACGCAGCAGGCCCAAACCGTGGTCCTGCCACTGCTCGTGGGGGCCGTCCGGGTGAACCAGGTCGCCTAAATCGCCCAAATCAAGCCAGAGAATTTTTGATTTTTGGGGTTGCCGTGACCAAAATTTAAACATCCGCAACGTATTCCTTAATTATTGTTCCAACCCAAATCAACTTGCAAAAAACAGGGTGGTAAGCAACAAAACGTATGTTACTTACCACCCCTGGTTAACGCAAAACCACGGCCTGCCGTGTGGCAGGCCAGATTATCTTAAAATTAGTGACCGCAGGGCGTGCCCTGTTCGCCGGCGCTGGTCTGAAAGGAACTGCCGCAGGCGCAGGTACGCACCGCATTGGGATTTTCAATGCGAAAACCGCCGCCCATCAGGCTGTCAACGTAATCAATTTCAGCGCCATCAAGGTACTGGAAGCTGCCGGGGTCAACAACTACGGAGACGCCGTTGCTTTCAAGCACCTGATCGCCCAGTTCCGGGCCTTCGGCAAAGGTCATCCCGTAAGACAAACCGGAGCAGCCGCCCCCGGAAACAAACACGCGCAGAGAGTGACCGGTCAGGCCTTTCTCGGCCATCACTTTGTTGAGTACCTGGGTTGCTGACGGGGTAATTGTAATCATCAAAAAATCCTCCTCGGAAAAATATATGCCAGGTTTGGTGGGTATCCGTTGCTCCAAAAGGCGTTTGCAAACCAAAAACCAGCAATTTTTGCGCCGGCTAAACAGAACCCACCGTAACAGATAATTGAGTTAAGCCATATTCTACTGACGAGCCGTGGTTTTGTCAATACTTTAGCAGTAAATTAACTAAAAAAACTATTTTGTTAATTAAGATTATGTCAAATTCAGTTGACACCGGCATTATGTAAGACTATAATGAATGTAATCCCGTCAGGCAGTTGAACAATTTCCACTTCATGTGAGCAGGCTACCAATGAACAATCTTCCCCAGGTCTACCGAAAGTACGATTTACTGTTTACCCCTCGCCTTATTCCGGAGTTGCGCGCCCTGCGCGGCGATAGCTGGGCCGGGCTAATTGACCGGCTGGCAACCCTGCCGGAAACACACCCCGATGTACTGGCCTTTTCTGTGATGATGATTAAACTGGGCGGCTGCCTTTCATGCGAGATGGACAGCTACCGCGCCCAGCGTGGTTGTGCTACATGCGCCCGGCAAACCATCATTAGCTTTAAAGGCACGGACCAGCAACTTTTAAAGCGATACGACAAAGCCCGGCAGTTTGTGGCCGCCCAAAACGGCAAAATTAATATTCAACGGGCGGCATAATCAGGAATCAGGAGTCGGGAGGCAAGAAATGGTGACTCTGTAGAGATGCCCAAATTGGGCGTCTCTACTTTCTGTTATCTGCCACTGCCAGGTTTTCATTCATTGTTGCCGCGCCGCAGGAGCTATCCGGTTCTCCGGTTACTGCGAACGACTTCCGTCCGGCAGCACTGCCCCGGCCAGTTGGATGTTTTCCTGCGCCGCGCCGTCAAACCGGGCAGCTTGCAGCCATGCCCCACGCGCGTCAACATCATTTAAATTTGCCCCGCTCAAATCCGCATCGCGGACATCGGCCCATTGCAGCGCCGCACCAGACAGGTTGGCCGCCTGCAAATTTGCCGAGCGCAAATTTGCAAACCCCAGCGTAGCGCCGCGCAAATCCGCAGCTTGCAGGTTGGCCTGGTTTAAATTGGCGTGACTCAGATTTGCACCCTGCAAATTTGCACTGCGCAGGTCCGCACCCCACAAATTGGCATGGCGCAAATCAATCCCCTGCAAATTTTGCCCGGCCCCGCCGTGGTTAACAATTTGCCACACCAGCCGCCACGGTTCTGCCAGTTGAGTAGAATCATCCAGCGTTGTATTTAACAGGAACGCGCCATTCAGGTTGGCATTGCTCAGGTTGGCGCCGCGCAAATCGGCACCGCTCAAATCCGCGCCACTCAGGTTGGCGTTGCTCAAATCCGCGTCCCGCAAATCTGCGCCGCTCAGATTCACACCACCGGACAGCGGCCCGCTCAAATTAGCGCCGCTCAGGTTGGCGCCGCGCAAATTAGCACTCTGCAAATCAACGCTTCGCAAATCGGCGCCGGGGCAATTGGGCAGGCAGGCGCTCGCCGGGGTGCAGGCTGCTGACAACAGCAACACAACAATTATGGTCGGCAATAATTTCATCATCGGTGCAAATTGTCCCACACAACAAAAGCAAAATTCTACTCCCGGATTAGTTGATGGGCAAACATGCCACGCCAACCGGTTGGCGCGATTATCTGCCAAATTTTAAGACTCAAACTGTCACATACTACATATTGTGGTATAATAGGAACACAATACTACATATTGAAAAAATCAGCCCACATCTTGTCATAATATTTGAATTTGCGGATTGGTTGTGGTACAATTCAGGTTGTCATAATACCTTGTTTCGCAGACTAATTTATAAACTCCACTCACCAACCACCGCAAACGCAATAAGCAGTACAACCTCAATAATCTAACGTTATGGAGAACAATGGAAGCATTAAAACAACGCATTTTAAAAGAAGGGCAAAATCTTGGGGGCGGCATTTTAAAAGTTGACAGCTTTTTGAACCACCAGGTTGACCCGGCGCTGATGCTGGCTGCCGGCGGCGCGCTGGCAGCTCACTTTGGCGCAATGGGCGTGACCAAAGTGCTCACCGCCGAAATTTCCGGCATTGCCCCCGCGCTGACCACGGCGCTGGCGCTGGGCGTACCGGTGGTGTACGGCCGCAAAACCAAACCCATCACCATGCCGGACAAAATTTTTGTACAAACCGCGCCTTCTCACACCAAAGGCAAAGAGGTGGCGCTCATGGTTTCGCCGGAATTTTTGGGCAGCGATGACAGGGTGCTAATTATTGATGATTTTCTGGCTACCGGTCACACCATTATGGCGCTGGTTCGGCTGGCGCAGCAGGCCGGCGCAGAAGTGCTGGGCGTAGGGGCGGTCATCGAAAAATCATTTGAGGGCGGCCGGGCCGCGCTGGAAGCCGAGGGGCTGCGGGTGCGCTCGCTGGCCGTCATTAAAGAAATGACCGACGACGAAATTATTTTTGCCGAGGGTGTATCGCCGTGAGCCAGCGCGAAGCCATTGTCGTTCTGGATTTTGGCTCGCAGTACAGCCAGTTGATTGCCCGCCGCGTGCGGGAGCTTGAAGTGTACTGCGAACTCATTCCGCACGACGCCACACCGGAGGCAATGTCCCGGCTCAACCCGTTGGGGTACATT
>RFJF01000069.1 GCA_003695455.1 Chloroflexota bacterium | reverse complement strand
GGGTGTTAATTGGCTACGTATTGGTTAGAAATAAACAGGGCCGGTTTAATGGTTTAATTGGCAGTCTGAGCTACCTGCCCTACTTTATTCCCGGCATTGCCTTTGGAGCCATTTATGTGGTGCAATTTGGCCGTTCCATTGGCCCTTTTCCGGCCTTATACGGCACGCTGACCCTGCTGATCCTGGCCGCTGTTTTTCGTAATTTACCGTTTACCTCGCAGGCCGGGCAAACGGCCATCAAACAAATCTCAAATGAACTGGAAGAGGCCGCCGAGATGACCGGGGCCGGTTTTTGGCGACGGCTCTCCGGCATCACAGTTCCCCTGGCGGCGCGGGGTATTTTGGCCGGGTCGGTGCTGGTGTTCATCAAAATGGTGCGAGATTTATCGCTGGTGGTACTGCTGGTAACACCCACCACCAGCGTGCTGAGCATGGTCGCCTTCCAATACGCCTCCGAGGGCTTCACCCAGTTTGCCAACGCCATCACCGTTATTATTGCCACTTTGGCCATTACGGCTACCTTGCTGGTAAACCGTTTGCAGGGAACGTCTCAACCCTGGGTGAAAGAAAGTTAGGACTTTATTCAATAGCAAGGCAGGTACATTAATGACAGAAACTCCAGCCATTTTAATTAACCAGTTAACCAAAGTGTTTGGCGATACCACCGCCGTTGCCGGGATTGATATGCAAGTGCGGCCGGGCGCGTTTCTGGTGTTGCTGGGGCCATCGGGGTGCGGCAAAACCACCACCCTACGGATGCTGGCCGGGCTTGAAGAGCCAAGCGGGGGCCAAATTCTTTTGAATGACGTGCTGGTTTCCAGCGGCGAGGCGGGCATTATCGTTCCCCCCGGCCGGCGAGATGCGGGCATGGTTTTTCAAAGTTACGCCTTGTGGCCGCACATGACCATCTTTCAAAATGTGGCCTGGCCGCTAAAAGTAAACGGCTGGAAGGCGGATGAGCGCCGCAATCGGGTGCTGGAGGTGCTGGCCTTCCTCAATATTGAAGCCTATGCCGACCGTTACCCCGGCGAAATATCGGGCGGACAGCAGCAGCGGGTAGCCATTGCCCGCACCATTGCCCCGCGCCCCAAATTCCTGTTTTTCGATGAACCCCTCTCAAACCTGGACGCCAAACTGCGGGCCGAAATGCGCACCGAACTTCTGCGCGTTCATCGGGCCACCGGCGCCACCAGCGTTTACGTAACCCACGACCAGGTTGAGGCGATGACGATGGCCAGCCACATTGCCGTGATGCGCAACGGGCATATTGAACAATTTGGCCCGCCCGATGCCCTGTTGAACGAACCGGCCACGCCTTTTGTGGCAAATTTTATTGGCACACCGCCGGCAAACCTCATTCGCGCTCAGGTGCAGGCCGGCCGCTACGTTTACAATCAGCTTGATTTGGGCCAGGCCGCCCCGTCAGAGCCGGAGCAATCCAAATGGTTAATGTATCGTCCTGACTCATTGAATTTGTACCCCGAGGCGGGCGAGCGCCGCTTGCCGGTTCAATTTGCCGAAGCCACGCCGGTAGCCGGGCAAGCCATTGTCACGGTGTGGAATGAAGACCAACGCCTGAATGTGGTACTCAAGCAGTTGCCCCACGCCCAATTAGGCCAACAGCTTTTCCTGGAATTTCCCTCTCGACCCTCCATGGTTTATAAGGACAACAATGAACAATTCTAACAACCACTTAAAGGCCAGATTAATTTTAATGCGGCACGGCCAAAGCGTGTGGAACGCCGAACGACGTTTGGCCGGACAGGCCGATATTCCCATCTCTGAATTGGGACACAATCAGGTTGTACAACAAAAAGAAACCGTGCAACGTTTGCAACCAGCCACCATTGTCTGCTCAGATTTGCGCCGCGCCCGCCAGAGTTCGAGCCTGCTGGGCTTTGACTCCCCCGCTATTGACCAACGCCTGCGCGAAGCTAACGTGGGTGCATGGGAAGGAGAATACATTGCCACCTTGCCCAAAGAACACTATCAAGCCTGGCGAATTGGCGAATTTACTCCGCCGCAAGGGGAATCCTGGCATCTTTTCTGCAATCGGGTAGAAGAGGTCTTAAACGAACGCATTGCCACTGGGGGAATTTGTTTACTTGTAACGCACGGGGGCGTCATTCGGGCAGCGTGTGACCGTTTGTTGGGGTTATCGCCGCAACAAATTTTGCCGGTTAGCCCGGCCAGCATTACCGTATTTGATGTGTATGATACACCAAAATTGTCTGCTTTTAATCTGGCGCACAACATCTCGCTGGGCAGGTTTGAATAAGGCTATATTGAGGCGCACAGGCGGGGGATGGAATAACGCATTTCCCCCGCCCTAATGTCAGGTTTCTACGCCAACTGAAGCTGTGTTTTTAACTCCCGCACCATCGAAATTGCTAATTTCTGGGATGGTATTCTGGACACCTGTTATGCGTTGAAAGAAGCCCTGGCCCCCTACGCCGATGAAGTGCTGGGCCACTTCTCGCACGTTTACCCGCAAGGCACTTTGCTGTACGTGATTCTTTTGGTGTCGCCCGGCCTTCTCCTTCGGAACTCTGCAGTCAGCGGTAGCAGGTTATCCACGCGGCACGGTGCAGCGCAGCGGGGTG
>RFJF01000068.1 GCA_003695455.1 Chloroflexota bacterium | reverse complement strand
GGTATAAACCCTGCATAAAGAGTGCGTAAAATGCGCGTAAAAATTGATTGAAATGACACCTGGAGCTATCTCTCTTGCATCCGCAAAAATCAATTTGGAACACGTTCACGGATTATGTCAATTATCCTTGACCACAAATTAAAGTCACGATATACTTAACAAATGTGAATGTTCATTGTTGAATCGTTGCTATTACGGGTTATCAGATGCGAAAAATAGCGATTGTTGGATTTAAAGGCGGAATTGGTAAAACCACCACCTGCGTAAACCTGGGCGCGGCGCTGGCGTTGCGCGGCCACAAAGTTTTGTTGATTGATACCGATACGCAAGCCAATCTGGCCGTGTCTCTGGGAATCAAGGATTACAAAACATCGCTGGCCGATGTGCTCATCCGCAAGGTAAGCGCCCAAGACACTATCATCCCGGCCCGCAAAAACCTGGATTTGCTGCCCAGTAGTCTCAAGCTCTTCAAAGCCCAGCAGCGAATGGTGCTGGAAATGGCCCGCGAAGAAATCTTTGATGAACTGTTTGCCGGGCTGAACCACAACGGCTACGATTACCAGATTCTGGATTGCGCCCCCTCGCTGTCTTTGCTGACCATTAACAGCATTGTTTACGTGGATGAAGTCATCATTCCGGTTTCAATGGAAATGCTGGCGCTGTCTGGCGCGCAGCAATTTATGGACTACCTCAAAGAAATTGGCCGGGTGTTGGGTCGTAGCGCCGAAATCCGGCTGATTGTGCCAACAATGTACGACCCGCGTCGCCGGGTGAGCAAACAGGTAGTCAAACTGCTCAAATCGCTGGGGCCGCGCGTTGCCAAACCTATCCGCGTTGATACCCAACTTTCAGAAGCGCCGGGTTACGGCAAAACCATTTACGAACACGCACCCCGCAGCCGGGGCGCGGTAGACTACGCTCGCCTTACAGAGACGGTGGCCTCTTTGCCGCCGCTTGTGCCATCTAACAATTCAAAACCACAACCAACTGTGAGAGTCCGGTAAAAATGGGAGGAGCAATGACGCACATTATTTCAATTGCCAATCAAAAAGGCGGCGTAGGCAAAACCACCACCGTTATCAATCTGGGAGTGTCGCTGGCGCAGATGAAAAAGAAGGTTCTGCTGGTTGACCTGGACCCGCAGGGCGCGCTGTCGGCAGGGCTGGGAATCAAACCCGGCGATGTTCAGCACACTATTTACGATGCCATGATGGACGGCAGCATCCCCACTAATCGCACTGTGAACCCGGTGCAGGCCTACCTGGACGTCATTCCCGCCGACAACGACCTGGCCGCCGCCGAAATCGAACTCATCCCCGAAATCCGGCGCGAGTTGGTGTTGCAACGCACGCTGGAACCGCTCGATGGTTGGTATGATTACGTACTGATTGACTGCCCCCCCAGCCTGAGCCTGCTCACCGTGAACGCGCTGTGCGCCAGCACCGGCGTCATCGTCCCCATGCAGTGCGAATTTTTTGCCATCCGCGTTATCCGCACGCTGCTGGAAAGTATTGAGCGCACCCGCGACCGGCTCAACCCCAATCTGGAACTCATTGGCATTCTGGCAACCATGTACTCCACCGGCACCATCCACTCCCGTGAAGTGCTGGACCAAATCCGCGAGTTGTACGGCGACAAAGTGTTTGACATTGTCATTTACAAAAGCATCCGCTTTGCCGAAGCCTCGGTGGCCCACAAAGCGATGGTGGAGTACGCCGGCAAACACAAAGGCGCGCGCGCCTACAAAAAGCTGGCAAAATCGCTACTTGAACGGGTTGACGGAGCCACCCCCAGCGACCTGTCCTGAGTACAGCCTGAACTGAAATCAGAATGAAAACAACAGTTCCTGAAGTTGCAGTTTATTCAATTGGGGCATAGGGATGCCCCGGCTACAGCGTACATCCGGCAGTCCCGGCATCCCTATGCCGGGATAGAAAACTGCCAATCTCGTTTTGAAAGCAGCCTAAATGGCGCACACGGCCGGCAAAACATACCACAACCCAAAATCGCGGGGCAGAAATGACGATAAAATTTCTCCGAGTGGGTAGAAGTGCCGCACATGCCATTTTGCCGGCGGTGCTGATATTATCTGCCTGCACCGCCGAACCGTCCCCCACGGAAGTCACATCTGCCACCGAGCCATCCACTGTGGCCGCCGCCACGTCCACAACCACACCTTCGC
>RFJF01000709.1 GCA_003695455.1 Chloroflexota bacterium | reverse complement strand
TTCTATGGCCGATTGCGCCATTGACCTTGATGCGCGGGTGGTTGAACAAATTTCTATCCGGCGGCTGCGGGTGGTTAAATTTCGCGGCTCCGGCTTTGGCCGCAATGAATACCCGTATGTCATCACCGGTGACGGTGTAAAAATTATCCCCATTTCATCGGTAGCCCTGCGGCACAAACCCTTTGGTCAAAAAATTTCGTCTGGTATACCCCGATTTGACACGCTGCTGGGCGGCGGATACCACCGGGCCTCGTGTGTGTTGTTGGCCGGCGAACCCGGCACGGGCAAAACCCTGCTGGCCTCATCATTTACCCGGCAGGCGTGCAGCCAGGGCGAAAAAGTGCTGTACGTTAGCTATGAAGAGTCAGAAGCGGCAGTTCTGAACAATATTCTCAGCGCCGGTATTGATCTGGCTCCGTACAAAGAACAGGGGCTGCTGCGTTACGCCACCACCATGCCCGAAGCGTTTGGCGCAGAAGAACATTTACTGCGTCTCATGAGCATCATTTCAGAATTTGAACCCCAACACGTGATAGTTGACGCCATTTCTGCCATTGACCGGATGGGGGGCAAGCAGGCCGCCTACGAATTTTTGATGCGGGTGATAAATCTGCTCAAAGAACAGGGCATCACCACAATTTTAACCAACCAGACATCCGGCATACGCAATCAGTTGGAGATTTCCGGCAGCGGCATCTCCTCGATGGTTGACGTGGTGGTGATGATTACCTACATTCATTCCGACGGTGAAACCAACCGCATCGTTCAGGTACTCAAGGCGCGCGGCGCGGCCCACTCAAACCAGTGGCGCGAGTTAAAAATTTCCGGCGCCGGATTGGATATTCTGGATGTGTATGTGGACGCCGGTCGCGTGTTAACCGGCACAGCCCGCCATTTACAGGAAGCCAAAAACGCGCTTAATTTGCGCAGCCGTCAAACCGCCATACAAGCCAAAGAAAAAGAAATAGAAACACTCAAGTCTGTGCTGGATACCGAAATTGCCCGCCTCAGGGCGCAGCTTGAAACAGCGTCGCTGGAATTGGCAGAAATGCAGCTTGAGCTTGAACAATCTCACCTTGAACGCAACCGGCGCGCCAAACTGCGCGGCGAAGAGGCCAACAGCACCCGGCTTTTGGCGGAAGCAAGCGAAAACAAGGAGCAGTAAAATGAACACATCGTCTCAGCCTGGCGGCGATGCCGCTCTGCCACAGGTTCATCTGCGCTTGTTCATTGCCGGCAACGAACCAAACTCGCGGAAAGCCAGACAAACGCTCAAAAACCTGTGCGAAACCCGCCTGAAGGGGAAATACACCCTTGAAATTGTTGATGTCCTGCAAGATTTTCAGGCCGCGCTGGAAAACCACGTTCTGGTAGCCCCAACCCTGATTGTGCTGGCCCCCCAACCTCCGGCTACCATCATCGGCTCACTGGCAGACATTCAAAAAGTTCTGACCGCTCTGGGCCTGCCCGCTGACGAGGATACAGAATGAACGGCAAACAACGCCTTTCTTACCAGGAACTTGAAGCCCGCCTATCTGCGGCAGAAGAAACGCTGGCTGCACTGCGGCGCGGTGAGGTAGACCTGCTCATTGGCGAGGCCGCGGCCTATGTGCTTCGTATTCGTGAGTTGGAAGAAGAACTTGAAGCCACCGCCCGTCAGTGGCAGGCGGTTTTTGATTCCGTGGGTGATTCGGTGATGCTGCTGGATGAAAATAACCGGATTCAGCGTTGTAACCGGGCTACCACAGTTATTCTGGGCCGGGATGAATCAAACATTGTGGGCCGCCCCTGCTGGGATTTGGTGTGTGGCGCGCATGGCTTGCCCGCCGAAGATTGTCCCCTGAAAAAAATGAGAGAGTCCGGCAAGCGTGAAAACGCGTTACTTGAAAAAGATGGTCGCTGGCTTCAGGTAACGGCAGACCCCCTGCGCAACGCCGACGGCGAACTGGTGGGCGCGGTGCACCTGATTAGTGATGTCACCCAACAGCAGGAGATGGTCCGTGAACAGGAAAAACTGGAAGCCCAACTGCGGCAGGTGCAAAAAATGGAAAGCATTGGGCAGTTGGCCGGCGGCATAGCCCATGATTTTAACAACCTGCTGGTTCCCATTTTGGGGTACGCCGAAATGGGAATGATGCGGATATCTCCGGACCACGAACTCTACGAGCATTTCAGCAAAATTAAAAATTCTGCGGACCGGGCGGCCAGCCTCACCCGCCAGATTTTAGCCTTCAGCCGCAAACAAATTCTGGATATGCGGCCGGTCAATCTCAACACAATTGTGCAGGAATTTGAAGATATGCTGCTGCGGCGGCTGATTGGCGAGAATATTATTTTGCAAACCGTACTGGCAGATAACTTGTCTACAATTGAAGCCGACCGGAGCCAGCTTGAGCAGATTTTACTGAATTTGGCCGTCAATGCCCGCGACGCTATGCCCACCGGCGGTAAATTGGTGATTGAAACAGAAAACGTAACGCTCGATGATGCTTACGTGTTGCGGCATCCCGGCGCGGCGGCCGGGCCGCATGTGATGCTGGCCGTCACCGACACCGGCTGCGGCATGGATGCCGAAACCCGGGACCGGGTCTTTGAGCCGTTTTTTACCACCAAAGACCGCGAACACGGCACCGGGTTGGGGCTGTCTACGGTATTTGGCATTGTTAAACAGCACGGCGGCAACATTTGGGTGTACAGCGAACCGGGCCACGGGTCTACATTCAGAGTCTACTTTCCGGCTGCCACTGGCGCCGCCGGCGTTGAAGAAGTGGGCCGCTCTGCCGGCGATGCGCCGGCCGGCACAGAAACCATACTGGTGGTAGAAGATGAAGCCGCCGTCCGTTCGCTGGTGGTAGAAACGCTGCAAGCCCACGGATATCAGGTACTTGAGGCCGCCACCCCGCAGGCCGGTTTGGAACTGGCAGCAACGCATGGCCGCCCCATTGATTTGCTGCTCACCGATATTGTGATGCCGGAAATGAACGGGCGGCAGTTGTACGAACAAATTATGGGCAAAACAGGCCCGTTAAAGGTGCTGTACATGTCTGGTTACACCGACAACGTGATTGTGCACCACGGTATTCTGGGCAAAGGCGTTGATTTTTTGCAGAAACCGTTTTCTATTAATCGTTTACTGCAAAAAGTCAGGGCTGTGCTGGCTAACGGCCGGTAAGCAACACATCGCCGGAAAATGCCGCCTGCGTTTCAAATCAGCCACAGGGATTAATTGAAAAGATGAACACCTTTATTTCGATGCTGCGCGGCATTAACGTGAGCGGCCAAAAAAAGATTCGGATGCAGGAACTGCGGGCGTTGTACCGCTTGCTGGGGCTGGATAACGTTCGCAGCTACGTTCAAAGCGGCAATGTCATCTTTGACACGCCGGAATCTGACCCGTTGCAACTGGCCGGCGCCATTCAGAATCAAATTCAGCAGACATTTGGTTACGCCGTGCCGGTATTCATCCGCACCCCTGCCGACTTCCAACGCATCATCGCCGGCAACCCCTTTTTGGCCGGCAGAAATGAAGACCCCGCCAAACTTTACGTGACGTTTCTCTACCAGCCTCCTTCTCCGGACAAACTGGATGCGCTGGCTGCGCCCACCCAATCTTCCGATGAATTTGTCATCGGCGCGCAAGAGATTTTTCTCTACTGCCCCACCGGCTACGGTCG
>RFJF01000708.1 GCA_003695455.1 Chloroflexota bacterium | reverse complement strand
GTGATATACTGTAGACGTTAGCACTTCTACACTGTTAACTTCTCCGCAGACGTTCCAAAGTTAAAAATTGCAGTCAACCAAAAAGGGGTGTTTCTGATGCAATTACCTGTTGTTTCAAGAGCAAATATAGTTTCATTACCACCCATGTATGCCTGGCCCCAAACTGTAAAGCGGGCTCTTTTGTTCGGCGCTGTTTTGGGTGTGATTGGCGCTTACGTGTTGTTGGGCGGCGGTATTATTGCGTTGCTGGCTTTGTTGACCCAGTGGGCAGGTTAGCCTGGTAAATTTTTTAACTATCACCCTTTTTGGAACTGCGAAAAAGGCGTTGCTATTGCAACGCCTTTTTATTTGCTCAGGTTTTTATAAGTTTTTATGTTGAACGCGGAAAACGACGCCGCATCTCGGGGTCAATCATTTTCAGCTTTTCCGGTGTAATGGCCCCTATCTGTTCAAAATTTTTCCGGGCTGCGTTAAGGCTGATTCCGTTGGCGCCGGTAGGGTCATCTGGCATGGCTTCCTGTACCGGGTCGCTGTTCCAGCCGCACACGGTGCAGGTATCCCAATCACCAATAATTTCAAAAGTGTGGTATCCACACACCGGGCACGGCAACCAGCTTGGTAAATTGCCTTCGACGGTATCAACATCTTCACCCACCACATTGCGCAAGTAATCAGCCAGGTATTGATTGGTGGCGCCCCGAAACGGCTGCTTCATTTTTTCAATTAGAATAGGGCGATAAATGGGGTTGCCGGGTTTGAGATCGGGGGGTGGGGTGTGGGTTTCCCACTGCATCACGGCGGTGATGTTGAGTTTTTCACGCAGGCTGGGTTTGAGTGGTTCGTTGAAAAACGCTTCAATCAGACTGTAGGCGTCTTCGCGGCTCAGTTTTTTCAGGCAATGCCAGGCGATTTTTTCCAGTGCTTCATCCCGGTGCATTACGGTCTCCTGTTGGCAGAATTGGTGGTTGTGTTTACTTTAAAAATCAGGCCGGCGCTACTCAATTACAATGTTGTCTAATCCCTCGGCAGGCTCCGGATATTTGAGGTTCATTTTTTCCAGAGCCTCTACAATTTTTTCTGAGATGACCAGATTTCTGTACCACTTTTTGTTGGCCGGCACAATGTACCAGGGCGCGTTTTTGGGGCTGCATTTTTCAAACGCAACCTCAAATGCCTCCATGTAATCATCCCACAGCGCGCGTTCTTTTAAGTCACCGGGGTTAAACTTCCAGTTCTTTTCGGGGCGGTCAAGCCGTTCCTGCAAACGCTCGGCCTGTTCTTCTTTTGAAATATGCAGGTAAAACTTTAGCACGGTCACGCCGTTATCTGTGAGCAGTTTTTCAAAATGATTGATGTGGTCGTACCGTTTTTGCCACACTTTTTTGGGAACCAGATTGTGCACCCTAACCACTAACACGTCCTCATAATGAGACCGGTTGAAAATGCCAATCATGCCGCGTGCGGGTGCTGCTTTGTGAACGCGCCACAAAAAATCGTGCGATAATTCTTCTTCTGTCGGCTTTTTGAAGCTGGTTACGCGCACGCCCTGCGGGTTTACGCCGCTCATGATTTTTCTGATTGTGCCGTCTTTGCCGCCGGCATCCATGGCCTGCAAAACAATCAGCAGCGATTGCCCCCCGTCGGCGTACAGCACATTTTGAAGTTCGGCCATCCGCCGAATATTTTTAGCCAGCAACGCAATGGCTTCTTGCTTGTTGTGAAATTGACCCGTATCATCGGCGTCAATTTTGTTGAGCCGTATCTTTTCTCCCGGTTTTACTTTGATAATTGGCATTTGTCTCTCCCTGTAGATTATTGAATGACTACATCCAGCCCCGGTTCAAAACGTTCCCAATTGGCGTCGCCGCCGCTCTGGCAAATCTCGATGGGCGAGAAGCAAATTGACAGCCACAATTTGTGGTTGCCGGGCGACGAATAAGCAATGCCGTCTTCGTGCCGGAACGTGCCGTCAATGGTGCCGCTGCTCCAACTGGATTGAAACGCGCCGGTATCGGTGGTTAGCCCCAGCACGCCAAAGGGTTTTTGGCCGCTGCCGCCCGGCAACGAGGCTTCAATACGCACAAAGACTTTTTCTCCCACGGCGTATGTGTTCCGTCCGTCTCGGAATTCTATTTTACCAATTACGCCGTTTGCGCCAACCGCAGGCCCGGCGGGCGCCGGTGGGGGCGGCGGCTCGGTAGGTGCTGGAGGGGGCGGCG
>RFJF01000707.1 GCA_003695455.1 Chloroflexota bacterium | reverse complement strand
GTCATCAACGGTTTTGGCCAGGTCTTCAATTTCCGGGGCGCTGTCAATCAGTTTGAGGTTATCGCGCAGCCATTGCACCAGCGCGCCGGTGATGGCAATGGAGCCTTCAAGCGCGTACACGGTGGGGGCATCGCCGAATTTGTAGCACACGGTGGTCAGCAGGCCGTTTTTGGAAGGCACAATTTCGGTGCCGGTATTCAAAATCATAAAGCAGCCGGTGCCGTAGGTGTTTTTAGCCTCGCCGGCATCCAGCCCGGCCTGGCCCACGGTGGCGGCTTGCTGGTCTCCCAGGTCTCCGCAAACGGGAATACGCCCGCCAAAGGGGCCGTCGGGCAGGGTGTAGCCGTAGGCGTTGGGGTCGCTGGAGGGGCGGATTTCCGGCAGCATAGACATGGGGATGCCCATAATGCCGGCAATTTCCGAATCCCACGTGCAGCCATCCAAATCCATGAGCATGGTACGGCTGGCGTTGGTGACGTCTGTCACGTGTGAGCCACCGTTGACGCCGCCGGTCAGGTTCCAGATGACCCAGGTGTCCATGTTGCCAAATACGGCGTCACCGCGTTCGGCGGCTTCACGCACGCCATCTACATTTTCCAGCAACCATTTTACTTTGGGGCCGGAGAAGTAGGTGGCCAGCGGCAGCCCGACTTTGGCCTGGAAGCGATTCTGGCCGCCGTCTTTGGCCAGTTCGTTGCAGATTTTGTCGGTGCGGGTATCTTGCCAGACGATGGCGTTGTAGAGGGGTTTGCCGGTCTTTTTATCCCAAACCAGGGTGGTTTCGCGCTGGTTGGTAATGCCCACGGCGGCAATGTCATCGGCGGTGGCGCCGGCTTTTTGCATAGCGCCTTTGACAACATCCTGAGTTCGTTCCCAAATTTCCATCGGGTCGTGTTCTACCCAGCCGGGTTTGGGGTAAATTTGTTCGTGCTCCAACTGATGGATGGCCACCGATTCGCCTTTGTGATTAAAAAGCATACAACGGGTGCTGGTGGTACCCTGGTCAATTGCTGCTACATATTCAGCCATTATTGTAAATTTCCTTTGCTCTTTGGCAATATGGTAGACGGTAGCGGGGCTACCGGGTTTTCATTTGCCGCTGCTGCGCCATAGAAATTGTCGCACTCCCCTGAATATTGAGAAGATACAAAATTACGTCCACAGTTTTGCAGCCGCCCGGAGCATAAGATGGGTTGATGTGGCTCCGGGGTCCTGGTGACCAATACTGCGTTTGCCCAGATAGCTGGCCCGGCCTTTTCTGGCTTGCAGGGGAATGGTGTTTTTCATTCCCTGTTCTGCCGCAGCGGTACCTTTTTGGAGGATGGTGCTGATATCTTCGCCGGCTTCAAGGCTTTGGTTCATGGCATCCAGGGCGGGCAGCCAGGCATCAACCATGGTTTTGTCTTGCAGTTGGGCTTTGCCCCGCTGCAAAATACCCTGTACGCCGGCATCGAACATAGCCACCACATCGGCGGCCTCTAACTCTGATTTGCCGGCGCAGGCGGTGGCGGCCCGCATAAAAAAGGTGCCGTACAGAGGGCCGGCTGCGCCGCCTACCCTGCGGATGAGCGCCACGGCTACAGCCTTTAAAATTGCGTTAATTTGGGCGGGAGCGGATGCCTCTAATTCTGCTTTGGCAGCGGTGAAACCTCGGTCCATGTTGATACCGTGGTCGGCGTCGCCAATCGCAGAGTCCAGATCGGTGAGGTACTGTTTGTTGGCGGCATAAACCTGCTGCAATTCACCAATCCAGGCCAGGATGTTGTCTCGACCTACTGCCATGATTTACGCTCCCCAACGGAGCGCCGGGGTGTGTACCGGCGCGTCCCACAGTTCCAGCAGTTCGGCATCGGTCTTGAGCAGCGTAATGGAGCAGCCGGCCATTTCTAACGAGGTGATGTAGTTGCCCACCAGCCGCCGGGCAATGGAAATACCCCGCGCTGAAAGGAATTCATTGAGTTCGTTATAAATGATGTACAGCTCAATGAGTGGGGTGCCCCCCATACCGTTAACCATAGCAATAACGTTGTCGCCGCTTTCAAAGGGCAGGTCGGTAACAATGGCTTCGGCCATCATTTCAACAATTTCTTTGGCCGATTTGACGGGTATGCGCTCGCGGCCCGGTTCGCCGTGGATGCCGATGCCGATTTCCATATCGTTGTTGCCAATTTCAAAGGTGGGTTTGCCGGCCGCCGGCACGGTGCAAGAGGTGAGCGCCATGCCCATTGAGCGGCCGTTGGCATTCACTTTGCGGCACAGGTCGGCCACGGTTTTCAGGTTGTCGCCGCATTCAGCCGCCGCCCCGCAGATTTTTTCTGCCAGCACGGTGGTTCCCACGCCGCGCCGTCCGGCGGTGTACAGGCTGTCTTTTACG
>RFJF01000706.1 GCA_003695455.1 Chloroflexota bacterium | reverse complement strand
GATTCACCGGCCTGCGCAGCGCCCTGCCACACCTGCGCCGCGCCCGGTTCCGCCGCCCACCGTGGCCCAAACCCGGCAAGCCGAACCGCCACCCAAACCGGCCCGCAACTGGTGGCGTTGGGCAGGCCGAATAGTGTCACTTTTGATTGTGGCAGGCTTGTTGTTGGGCGTGCTGGCACTGGCCGGCAGTGTGATTGGCTACTTCTGGATTGCCGCCCAACTGCCCTCGGCAGATGAACTGCGGGCGCGGTCATCCCATTTTGCCACTACCCAAATTTTAGACCGCGACGGCAACCTGCTGTGGGAAATCATTGACCCCACCGGCGGGCGGCGTACCACCGTGCCGCTCAGCCAGATTTCACCCCAACTGGTGCAGGCCACCATTGCCACCGAAGACCGCTTTTTTTATGTGAACGTGGGAGTTGACCCCATTGCCGTGGCCCGCGCCGTGTACTACAACGTCAGCGAGGGCGAAATTGTCTCCGGGGCCAGCACCATCACCCAGCAGTTGGCCCGCAATGTGCTGCTCAGCCAGAATGAACGCACCGAGCAATCGCTGACCCGTAAAATCAAGGAAGCCGTGCTGGCGGTAGAAATAAGCCGGCGCTACACCAAAGAACAGATTCTTGAAATTTACCTCAACCAGATTTACTACGGCAACCTGGCTTACGGCATCGAGGCCGCCGCGCAGACCTACTTTGGCAAATCGGCCGCCGACCTGACCCTGCCCGAAGCCGCCCTGCTGGCCGGCCTGCCCCAGTCGCCGGCGGTACACGACCCCTACGTTAACCCCGAAGGCGCAAAAAAACGGCAGGCCGATGTACTCAACCTGATGGTTGAGGCCGGGTACATCAGCCCGGCGCAGGCCGAAGCGGCCAAATTGGCCGACCTGCCCCTGCGCCCGCTCGGTTCTGCGTTTGAAGCGCCCCATTTTGTCACCTTTGTGCGGCAGGAACTGGAGCAGATTGTGCCGCCGGAGTACATTTATCAGGCCGGTTTGCGCGTGCAAACCACGCTGGACCCCCGCTTGCAGGCCATTGCAGAAGAGGAGGTTCGCAATCAGGTAAATGCGCTGGCCGGCCGCAACGTAACCAACGGCGCGCTGACGGCGCTCGATGTGGAAAGCGGCCAGATTTTGGCCATGGTGGGCAGCAAGGATTTCAGAGATGAAACCATTGACGGGCAGGTGAACATGGCCGTCAGCCCGCGCCAGCCCGGCTCAACCATGAAGCCGCTCACCTACCTGGCCGCGTTTGAGCAATTAGGCTACACGCCCAGTACCCTGCTGATGGATACCCCGGTTGAGTACCCTGACGGCGCGGGCGGCGTGTACAAACCCCGCAACTACGATGACAAATTTCACGGGCCGGTGCTGCTGCGAGAAGCGCTGGCAAATTCGTACAATATTCCGCCCATCAAAACGCTGGAAGCGCTTGGCATAGAATCGCTCAAGGAAATGGCCGCCCGGTTGGGCATTACCACCCTTACCCGCAACGATTACGGCCTGTCGCTCACGCTGGGCAGCGGCGAGGTTCCCCTGCTGGAAATGACCGGCGCGTTTCAGGCCATGGCCAACGGCGGGGTGCGGGTTCCGCCTACCGCCATTTTGAGCATCCACGATAGTTTTGGCCGCGCCATTGACCCCATCCGCCACCAGCCCCAACGGGTGCTGCGCCCGGAACACGCCTATCTCATCACCAACATTCTGGCCGATAACGAAGCCCGCGCCCTTTCTTTTGGGCCAAATAGCGCGCTCAACCTCTCCCGGCCCGGCGCCGCCAAAACCGGCACCACCAACGATTTCCGCGATAATTGGACCATCGGCTACACCCCCGATATTGTGACCGGCGTGTGGGTGGGCAATTCTGATCACAGCCCGATGATTGACGTCAGTGGCCTGACCGGCGCCGGCCCAATCTGGCACAATTTTATGGAACGCGCCCATGAAGGATTGCCCGTGCGTGATTTCAACCGGCCCGATTCCATCATTGAGTTGGAAGTCTGCGCCGATTCTGGTACAATCCCCAGTGACGTCTGCCCGGCGCGCAAAAAAGAAGTGTTCTTCCGCGACCAGCCGCCCCTTGGCCCCGAACACGACATTCACCAGTTGATTGACATTGATTTGAACAGCGGTCTGCGCGCCAACGAATTTTGCCGGGCCAACGTAGAACAGCGCTACTACCAGGTGTTTCCGCCCGATGGCCGGGAGTGGGCCGAACAGCACGGCATTCCGCAGCCGCCGGACGAGTACTGCCCCTCCACCAACATCGTTGCCAAAATTACCAACCCGCTGGATGGCAGCACCGTGCGCGGCGTACTTTCGCTCGAAGGCTCGGCGGCGGCGGCCAACTTTTCCCACTACCAGGTTGAACTGGGCGTGGGAACCGGCCCGCAGGCGTTTGTGGTGATTCAGGACCCGGTGCATCAAATTGTAGAGCAGGGAACGTTGGGCGTGTTTGATTCAACCCAGCTTGAAAACGGACCGTACACCATTCGGCTGTTAGTGGTTGACCAGAGCGGCGGCGCGTTTGAAAATCGAGTTAGGGTGCTGGTTGACAACGCACCCACCCCCACTGCATCACCCACGGTCACCCCAACTCTGCAACCCACCGGCACATCCACACCCACACCTGCCGCTACCCCTACAGCAACGGCAACTGTGGCAACGCCAACACTCGTTCTCACACCCACCGCTACTTCAACCCTGACCCCCACCCTCACCCTTGAGCCGCCAACGTCTACCCCAACCGCCACCCTGCCGGCCGAGCTTCCAACCGGGACACCCACCGCAACGGTCACGCCGTTGCCCAGCAACACACCCACGCTGACCCCGGTTCCCGGCTCGGTGGGGGGCAGCCAGGTCATCACCGGTACGCAGTGATAAATGCAAATGGCAAATAACAAATGACAAAAAATCGGTTTAATTTTGATAAAGGAAGGGCGGTAATCATTCTCACGGCGCTGCTGGTGATGGTGGGCACGTGGGGCGTAACCGCCACCGGCTGGACACGCGGCATCGGTATTCTCACATTTGTGGGGGTGGGGGTAATTCTGGTGGGCACTATGCTGGCTCGCAGCGCCCTGCCCGCGCTGGTGGCGCATTTGTTCAGCATTGTCATTGGGGTGGGCTGGTCATTTTGGGTAACCAGCCGCTTGCTGCCGCCCAGTTACACCTGGATGGAACGGTGGGAAAACCTCTCAATGCGGCTGTACAACTGGTACCTCACCGCGCTGCAGGGCGGCACCAGTTACGATAACCTGATGTTCATTTTGCAAATGGGCGTGATTGTGTGGGGCATGGGCTACCTTGCCATCTGGTTTGTGCTGCGCGCCGGAAAACCGTGGCCGGCCGTTGTTCCGGGTGGAGTGGTGCTGCTCATCAATTTTGTGTACCAGGAACACATCTTTTTCTGGGTGGTGCTGTATATGATTGTGGGGCTGCTGCTGATTGTGCAGTACACCCTGTTTGAGCAGGAAAACCGCTGGCGGCGTGAAGGGGTTTTCTTTCGCACCGATATTAATTTTGATTTCATGCGCGATGGCCTGATTTTCTCGCTGTTGGTCATTGGTTTTGCCTGGTTGGCTCCGCCGGTGGTTGATGCCAAAACTGTGGATTTTCTGGACGAATATCAGGGCCGCTGGCGCGATATGCAAGAGGAGTGGAACCGCCTGTTTGCCGACCTGAATTATCAGGACCGCCCCACCTACGATTCGTTCGGCGGTTCTTTGCGGCTGGGCGGGCCGCGCCACCTCAGCGATGACCCGGTGATGGATGTGCAGGTAAGCGGCGTGGGCCGCTACTGGCGGGCCGTGGTGTATGATTATTACACCGGCGACGGCTGGCTTTCCAGAGATGAAGACAAAGCCAGTTTTGGCCCCGATGCGCCAATGGCCGTGCCTGTGTACGATGTGCGTGAACCCGTGACTCAAACCATCACTATGCACCGTGATAACGCCACCGTGCTGTACGCCATGTCCAATCCCATCGCTGTTAGCCGTTCTACCCGGGCCACGTTTAATGCCCTGCCCGCCGACCAGATTCCGCAATCGCTGGTGCCGGGCTGGACAGCCCAGGGCGAACCGTGGGCCGAGGAAATTACCTACCTGCGCAGCAACGCGCTGCTTGACCAGGGCGAAAGCTACCAGGTAGTTTCGCTGGCCAGCCGGGCCACGGTAGAACAACTCCGCGCCGCCGGCACCGAATATCCCCGCTGGGTGGTTGACCGCTACCTCAACCTGCCGCCCTCTACCACCGGCCGCACGGTTGATTTGGCCCGCCAAATCACAGAACCGTACGATAACAACTTTGACCGGGCGCAGGCCATTGAGCGCTACCTGCGCAACAACCTCAAATACAATGAAAAAATCAACGCCCCGCCGGCCGGGGTGGATAAAGTTGATTACATTTTGTTTGAACTCAAAGAAGCCTACTGCGATTACTACGCTTCTTCAATGATTGTGATGCTGCGTTCGCTGGGAATTCCGGCGCGGTTGGCCGCCGGTTTTGCTCAGGGCCAGTTCAACGCCGAAAAGGGCGCGTTTGAGGTGCTCAACCGCGATGCTCACTCGTGGGTAGAGGTGTACTTTCCCCGGTACGGCTGGATTGAATTTGAACCCACTGCGGCCCAGCCCAACATCATCCGGCCCACTGCCAACGAGCGCGGCGCCAATTTTGCCTCTGGCGCGTTCAACCCGCCGGACCGGCCAGAACTTGATAACCCCGGCGGCGGCCCGGAAAACATCCCCATTGATGAGGAAGCCCTGGGGGGTGGTGGATTTGGTTTTGCTTTGCCGTTTTTTGGAACCCGTATCAACCTGCCCGGTACGGTGTTGGGCGGTGGTATTTTGGTTGCGGGATTGGTGGTGGTTCTGTTGGCAGCCGGTGGGGTTTTGTGGTGGCGGCAGCAAAATAATGCACCGGTTCGCAATGAATCCGTATCAACGCTCTACCGCCGCATGGTTCGGTTGGCCGGCTGGATGGGGATCGGCCACCGGGCGTGGCAAACACCATTTGAGCACGCCGCCGCGCTTGGCCGGTCGTTGCCGGAACACGCCCCGGATATCAACGCCATCACCGATGCTTACGTGGCGTATGCCTTTGGCAACCGGAACGGTACAGAGGCAGCCGGCCAGCAGGTCTCAAACCAGGCGTGGGCGCGGCTTCGCTCTGAAATGCTGAAACGGGCAATCAGACGCCGGTTGCCGCGCTGGCTCAAAAACTAGACTCAAAACAAAAACCCCGCGTGCGCGGGGTTTTTTGGTGCCTTGTACACTGAGCAAGGAGTTTTACCGCAAAGAACGCAAAGTTCATTAATTTGAATTTCTTTGCGTTCTCAGCGGTCTCTGCGGTAAACGACTTCCTGTTGGGTTCCGGCTTGTCCGGGTCAGGTTTATTACGGGGTAACTTCCCGGCCGGCGTACTGCCGCCGGTAATATTCCTGATAGTGCCGCCCGTCTTTGATTTTGCGCCACCACCATTCGTTATCTACATACCATTTTACCGTAGCTTCTACCGCCTGCTCAAAATTGTGGCTGCTGTTCCACCCCAGCGCTTTGATTTTGCTGCAATCCAGCGCGTAACGCCGGTCATGACCGGGCCGGTCGGTGATGGGCTGAATGAGGCTTTCGGGTTTGCCAAGCAGTTTTAAAATCAGGTGCGCCAGCTCAATGTTTGTTGATTCAACACCGGTGCCCAGATTGTAAATTTCTCCGGGCTGACCTTTGCGCAGCACCATATCAATGCCTTCGCAGTGGTCCAACACGTACTGGTAATCGCGCATTTGCATGCCATCGCCGTACAGGGGCAGCGGCTTGTTGTCAATGGCATTGGTCACAAACACCGGTACCACCTTTTCGGGGTACTGGTAGGGGCCAATGTTGTTGCTGCCCCGGGTGATGGTTACCGGCAAGTCAAAGCTGGTGTAGTAGGCCAGACACATCAAATCAGCGCCGGCTTTGGCCGCCGAATAGGGGCTGCGGGTGTGCAGCCGGTCTGTTTCTACCGAGCGCCCGGTGAGCACTGCGCCGTACACTTCGTCGGTGCTGATTTGGTGGTACCGTTCAATCTGATATTTTTTGGCGGCTTCCAGCAGCACAAACGTGCCGTACACATCGGTTTGAATAAAGCCGCCCGGCTCCATCAAACTGCGGTCTACGTGCGTTTCGGCAGCAAAGTTGACAATTGTATCAATGTTGTGCTGCTGCATGGCCGCGTCCACTGCTTCGGCGTCGCAAATATCGCCCTGCACAAAGTGGTAGTGCGGATTGTTTTCCACCGGCAGCAGGTTGTCCGGGTTGCCGGCGTATGTCAGTTTGTCAAATACCACCACGTTGATGTCGTTGTAGCGCTCCAGCATCATGTGGACAAAATTTGAACCGATAAAACCGGCCCCGCCCGTTACAAGCAGATTTTTCATAAGTTACAGTCCTCCACTGCATAAGTTATCTGATTAAATTATTTGGGTTGGATAAGTGCGCCGGGCGGTTATTTGCCGCCCGGCATCAGCGCACCATATCTATCATAAACCAACCGGCCCATTCGTCAATCAGCCAGACAGCCTATTGTGCTGCGCCGGCCCGCTTAAATTCCTGCAAATAATCGCGGTGGGTGAGCGCGTGCAGCAGTTCATCAAAAAACTCCTGCCGTTCCTGCGGGTTGTCCGGGTAGTAGGCCAGCCGAAGATAGGTGGCTTCGCAATCATTGACAATCACGGTGGGTACGCCAAATGCGCCGGCCCGCAGGCCGCTCTGGTGGTCAGCTTGCAGGCGCTCGCGCCCCGCCGCCGATTTCCAGTGGGCCTGCAAATGGTTCAGGTCCAGCCCGGCTTTGCGGGCAATGGTCAGCAGCACGCCAAAATCAGAGGTGTCCAGCTCGTCATCGTGGTAGGCCCGGTACACCCCCAGCCGAAAGCGGGCAAACGGTTCTGGGCCTTGCATTTGCGCCGCGTGCGAG
>RFJF01000705.1 GCA_003695455.1 Chloroflexota bacterium | reverse complement strand
TTGATGTCCTGCGCCAGCATGCTGTTAGAAACATCCAGCGCCACCATCACCTCAATGCCTTCTTGCTCGACCTGATGACTTTCTGTGCCCCACTGCGGACGGGCCAGCGCCACCATCAGCGCCGCCAGCGTCACAAACCAGAGCACGGTCTGCCAGCGGCGGCCCCGCCAGTTCACCGAAGCGGTCAGCCGGTCTACCAGCGCCGGGTTGCCCAGTCGTTTCAGCGCCGATGCCTGTCGCCGGTTGGCCCACAGCACAAACAGCGCCAGCGCCGGAAGCACAATTATCAAACTGTAGAGAAAAATCGGATTTGCAAATGTCATCGGTTAATCCTTTTTTATTTGCCGGTTGTCATTCGTCATTCGTCATTGCGTTACGGCAATTTTCTGAATACGGTTTTGCGCAGCACCAGCTCGGTGATGAGCAGCAGCAGCGCCGGCAGCAGCAGCCACGGGGCCAGTTCGCGGTAGCGGGTAAAACTTTCCCGCTCAATGGTGGATTGCTCCAGGCTGTTGATTTCATCGTAAATCTGTTTCAAATCGGTGGTGTCGGTGGCGCGGTAGTAGCGCCCGCCGGTGGTTTCGGCAATTTGCTGCAAGGTCGCCTCATCGAGCGCGCTTTCCTGCATCACCACCTGCTGCCGGCCAAACACATCCTGCACCGGCACGGGAACCTGGCCGGGCCGCCCCATCCCAATAGTGTACACTTTTATGCCCAGCGATTGGGCCGCCTCGGCGGCGGTTACGGGGTCCATCTGCCCGGCGTTGTTCACGCCGTCGGTCAGCAGAATCACGACCTTGCTTTTGGCCTGCGAATCCTTGAGCATGTTGCCGGCGTTGGCCAGCCCCATACCGATAGCCGTGCCGTCCTCCACGCCCAAATCGGTGGCCAGTTGCACCCGCTCCAGCAGGCGCAGCAGCACGTTGTGGTCTACCGTGGGCGGACTCTGGCTGAAGGCGTTGTTGGCAAACACCACCAGCCCAATCTGGTCATAGGGGCGCTCCTGCACAAAATCAGCAATGACATCTTTGGCGGCCTGCAGCCGGTTCTGCGGTTCAAAATCCAGCGAGGCCATGCTGCCGGAGATGTCCAGCGCCAGGGCGATGTCCACCCCTTCGCCGCGAATAATCTCGCGGGCCTGCCCGGTTTGGGGGCGCGCCAGCCCAACAATAATCAGGCCGATGACGGCCACCCGCACCAGCGCCAGCAGGGGCTGGCCCAGCACGCGCCACGAAGCGACATTTTTGGCTGCCAGTTTCACATCGGCGTAGCGCAGGGCGGCGGGTTTGGCCCAGCGCCGGGTCAGGTAGGGCCACGCTGCCAGCATGGGCAGCAGCAACAGCAGGGTCAAAATCCAGGGGGATTCAAATCGAAAAATCATCGGGAGACCTCCACGGTTGGCGCAGAATTAACGCGCGGCGCGCCTGATTGCGGTTGTTCCGGTTGCGGTTGGGGGCGGGTGGCCTGTACCAGTTGGCGCGCGGCGGGAA
>RFJF01000704.1 GCA_003695455.1 Chloroflexota bacterium | reverse complement strand
TTGACCAGCAGCGGAAACCCTATTTCTGCGGCGGCGGCCAGCAGTTCGTCATCGGTCATACGCGCCGATTGCCCGGTTCCGGGAACCAGCGGCACGTTGGCGGCCTCCATGGTTTGGCGGGCGGTTACTTTGTCGCCCATGAGCCGGATGGCTTCCGGGGGCGGGCCAATCCAGGTTAGCCCGGCGGCCATCACCGCTTCGGCAAATTCGGCGTTTTCAGCCAAAAACCCGTAGCCGGGATGAATTCCGTCGGCGCCGGATTTTTTGGCAACATCAATAATCAGGTCGCCGCGCAGGTAACTTTCTGTGGCGGCAGGCGGCCCAATGTTGTACGCTTCCTGGGCCATTCGCACGTGGGGCGCCATCCGGTCGGCGTCTGAATAAACGGCCACAGCGTCGTAGCCCAACTCCTGACAGGCCCGGATAATTCTCACGGCAATTTCACCACGGTTGGCAACCAGAATTTTCTTGAGCATTGGCATTAGTCAAGTCTTCTCCTTTACAGTGGAATGTTGCCGTGTTTTTTGGGCGGGTTTTCGTCTCGTTTGCTTTGCAGCATTTCCAGGGCGTTAATCAGCCGGGGTCGGGTTTCGCTGGGTTCAATTACATCATCAAGATAGCCCCAACTGGCTGCCACGTAGGGATTGGCAAATTTGTCCCGGTAATCCTGAACGCGTTCGGTGCGCATGGTGTCGGGGTCTTCGGCCTCGGCCAGTTCACGCCGGTAGAGCACTTTGGTGGCGCCCTCCGGTCCCATCACGGCAATTTCGGCTTGCGGCCAGGCCAGGTTTACGTCGCCACGAATGTGCTTGCTGTTCATCACGCAGTAGGCGCCGCCGTAGGCTTTGCGGGTGATGACTGTAATTTTGGGCACAGTCGCTTCGGCAAAGGCGTACAGTAATTTTGCGCCGTGAACAATGATGCCGCCGTGTTCCTGGGTTACGCCGGGCAAAAAGCCGGGCACATCCTCAAAGACAACCAGCGGAATGTTAAAGCAATCGCAGAAGCGGACAAAGCGGGCGGCCTTGAGCGATGAGTTGATATCAAGCACACCCGCCAGTACCGCCGGTTGATTGGCCACAATGCCAATGGTGCGGCCGTTGAGCCGGGCGTAGCCCACAATTATATTGCGGGCGTAATGTTCGTGAACTTCCAGAAATTCGCCGTTGTCTACTACGGCTTCAATGACCTCGTGCATGTCGTACGGTTTGTTGGGGTTGTCCGGCACAATTGTATCGAGCGTGCTTTCGGTGCGCAGCGGGTCATCATCGCAGGGAACCACGGGCGGGTCTTCCATGTTGTTTCTGGGTAAATATTTGAGCAGGTTGCGCACCAGGTACAGGGCGTGAGCTTCGTTTTCGGCGGCAAAGTGGGCCACGCCGCTGGTTTCGCTGTGGGTTGAGGCGCCGCCCAGTTCTTCAAAAGAAACATCCTCATGGGTTACTTCTTTTACCACATCCGGCCCGGTTAAAAACATGTAGCTGGTGTCTTTGGCCATGATGATGAAATCTGTAATAGCCGGTGAGTAGACTGCCCCACCGGCGCACGGCCCCAAAATGCATGAAATCTGGGGAATAACACCGCTGCTGAGGGTGTTGCGCAGAAAAATGTCGGCGTATCCGCCCAAACTAACCACGCCTTCCTGAATGCGCGCCCCGCCGGAGTCGTTGAGGCCGATAATGGGTGCGCCGTTTTTGAGTGCCAGTTCCTGCACCTTGATGATTTTATCGGCGTGGGCGCGGCCCAGGCTGCCACCCAACACGGTAAAGTCCTGCGCAAAGACATACACCAGCCGGCCGTCAATAGTGCCATAGCCGGTAACCACACCATCGCCCAGAAATTTCTTTTT
>RFJF01000703.1 GCA_003695455.1 Chloroflexota bacterium | reverse complement strand
GGGTGGGTGGCGGCTACCGGGTAGACCACGTTTCATTTGGCTTGCATCGCGGCGAAATTCTTGGGATTTACGGACTGATGGGGGCCGGGCGTTCGGAATTGCTGGAGTGCCTGGCTGGTTTGCACCCGGAAGCCGGCGGGCAGGTTTGGCTGGAAGGCAAGCAACTGAACCGCAGCACCGTCACAGATCGAATTGGGCTGGGTGTGGCGCTCATTCCTGAGGACCGCCAGCGGGAAGGACTGGTGCAAACCATGTCGGTGGCAGACAATATGCTGCTGGCCAGCTTGAAACGGTACCTGAAAGGGTTCTACCTGTCCAAAAATAAAGAAGCAACCAGCGTCAACCGGTTAATTGGCGAACTGTCGCTGAAAGTATCTGACCCCAACCAGATTATCACCTCGCTTAGCGGCGGTAACCAGCAAAAAGTAGTGGTGGCCAAAGGGCTGCTGACCGACCCCAAAATTTTGCTGATGGATGAACCCACCCGCGGCATAGACGTGGGGGCCAAGTCTGAAATTTTTGAAATTATGAGCCGGCTGGCTGCTCAGGGGTTGGGGATTATCTTTGTTTCATCGGAACTGAAGGAAATACTGGGAATGTCTGACCGGATTCTGGTGATGTCCAAAGGCAAAATCACCGGCGAATTTTCCGGCAAAGATGCCACAGAAGAAGCCCTGGTGGCGGCATCGGCCGTAGGGCATGGAATTAAAAATCTGGAGGAAGATAATGAATCAAGCCAAAACAGCAACGCCCGCTAAAGCGTCCAGAAGTTACACCAGTACCGACATCCAGCAGATTTTACTGCAAGCCCGGGCTTATATTGCCTTGATTCTGGTTGTGGCGGTCTTTTCATTTTTATCAGAGGCATTTTTAACCCCAGCCAACATCATCATTGTGGCTAAGCAGGTTGCCATCAATGCTATTTTGGGCATCGGCATGACGTTTGTCATTTTGACCGGAGGTATCGATCTTTCGGTGGGGTCAATTGTGGGGCTGACCGCCATGATTGCCGGAGGCCTGATCAACGAAGGGCTGGTGCTGCCCTATTTTGGCGTGATAGTTTATTTTCATGTGTGGATGATCATTTTGATTTCGCTGGCGTTGGGGGCGGTGGTGGGCATGGTGAACGGGCTGATCATCACCCGATTCAACGTGGCCCCGTTCATTGCCACACTGGGGATGCTGTACGTGGCCCGAGGGTTGGCGCTGCTCCGCTCAGACGGCGATACCTACCCCAATCTGGTGGGCCGCCCGGAATTTGGTAATCAGGGTTTTCCGATGTTGGGCGCCGGCACATTTTTGCCTACAGAAATTGTTAATGGCTGGGTCCATTCTGCACAGAATGCGTTTATGGCCGGGTTGTACACGTTTCTGGCTATTCCTTATTCAGTCTGGATAATGATTGTCTTTACACTGATTGCCGCTTTTGTAGCGGCCAAAACGCCATTTGGTCGTCAGGTGTACGCCATTGGCGGTAACGAGCGCGCCGCCGAACTTTCAGGGGTGCGGGTCAACCGGGTCAAAGTGATTGTTTACATGATTTCCGGCGTCTGCTCAGCGATGGTGGGGTTGATTATCGCCTCAAAATTGGTGGCGGCACATCCGGCTACCGGTGTTTTCTTTGAGCTAAACGCCATTGCCGTGGTGGTACTGGGTGGTACATCGTTGATGGGTGGTCGCGGAAACATCGGCGGTACTATCATTGGTGCGTTTGTGATTGGGGCGTTGAGTACCGGCATGGTGATGGTTGGCGTGTCATCGTTTTGGCAGCAAGTTATCAAAGGCGCGGTGATTGTGCTGGCCGTTATTGTGGACCAGATGCAGGCGCGCATGCAGGAGCGCGTGGCATTGCAGCAGCAACAGCGGCTGGAATTGGCCACGCAGACTGCCGAGGGGTAACTTTATCCTCGCTTCTGATGCCTACCTTCGGTTCGTTTGGGTCAGAAAAATACATTACTAATTTGCCGGGTTGGCGCTGTTTTGTCTCCCGGTTCCAAACCCTGAATTATATGCTTTGAAAGGAGGTGAGGCCTTACCGATGCTATTGAATCTGTGCTGTGGCACAAACCATGTTGTTTGATGAATTTCAACTAATCGCAGTGAATAACAAGGAGGATTTCATGAAAAGCCAACGGTGGCTAAAAATTGTAGTGATGGTGATGGCGTTGGCGCTGGCTCTGGCTGCTTGCGGCGGCCAGCCGGCTCCACAACAGGCCCCTGCCCAGGAAAAATCTGAACCGGCAGCCCAGGAGCAAGCCGCGCCGGCTGAAAAAGAGGAAGCGGCCGCGCCGGCTGAAAAATCCAACCTGATAGTGGTGATTACGCCGCCGCACGACAATCCATTTTTTGGAGCGATGGCCGACATAGCCGAAGCGAAAGCGAAAGAGTTGGGGTACGAT
>RFJF01000067.1 GCA_003695455.1 Chloroflexota bacterium | reverse complement strand
GCCACTCCCTCCAGCGCGGCGCGGGTAAAGTGAGCCCGGGTGTGGCGCATGGTTGCGCCAATAAAATTGGCCCGCAGGTTGTCGTCCCAGTAGGGTGCCCATTCGCCCAGCAGGTGCGGCTGAAACAGCAGCCCCTCGCTGCCGGGCGGGATTTTGGCAGCGGCGGCATCCATTTCAGAAAAAGAGGGCTGCCGCCACAGGTTGTCTCGCAGCCAGCGGGGCGTGGTGGCCGCCGATTTGGTGCCGCTGCCGGGGTACCACAGGCCGTCGAGCACGTGCCGGTAATTGAGAATCCGCGGGTGGTCAACGGGCGCCGGGGATACCACCGCCAGCCGACCCACGCTGGCTAACTTGACCATCCCCTGCCCCGGTTGCAGCAGCCCGGAGCCAAATACTTCGGCGACCGTGTCGGTGGTACCGGCAATCACCGGCGTGTCCGGCGCCAGGCCGGTTTCTTTGGCCGCCGCCCGGCTCACGGCAGAAACCACCGACATGGGGCCAACGGTCTGCGGCAGCATGTCCGGCGACAGCCCCAAATCGGCGCAGAAATCGTCAATCCAGTGATGGGTGACCGGGTTGAACAGAAGTGTTCCGGCGGCGTCAATGGTATCTGTTATCCGGGCCGGAGCCAGCCGGTGGCGCACGTAATCTTTTTGAAACAGAATGCGCCGGGTTGATTGCCAGACCTCCGGCTGGTGTTGTTTGAGCCACAACAGTTGGGGCCACGTCCAGAGGGGGGAGACGCCGTTCATGGTTTGGGCAAACACAGTGTCGCCCCATTGCGCTGAAATTTGGCGGCACTGGGGCTGGCTGCGCTGGTCAAACGTGAGAATGCAGTTTCGCAGCGGGCGGTCATTTTCGTCAAGCAAAACTGTGTTGTGCGTAACCGCCACCAGCCCGATCATGGCAATATCCCCCGGCGCAACGCCGCTTTGGGCAAGTACCTGTTGGGTGGTGGTTACAAACGCGGTGTACCAGTCATCGGGGTTTTGCTCAACCCAGCCGGGATGGGGATAGTGCGTGGGGTACTCGGCGCTGGCGGCGGCAACCACCTGGCCGGCATCATTTAAAATCACGGTCTTGCAGCCGCCAGAACCCAGATCGCTGGCGAGGACGTAGTTGGGCATTCAATCTCTCCTTTCAGATTTGGTCTATTATAACAGAAGTTGGGATTAGCAGGTAAGCTGTGAGGGTGGTGAAACGACAAGTGCGGAAACAGCGCGGTAGTATGTAACCTGTATACAAGCGATATGTCGAAATCATACAAGCAATTTTGACACGATAATTCAACTGTGTTACAATCCGCTTAGTTTGTTGCACCAACTAACTATTGCCGCTTCCGAGCCAACAAACTAATCAATGTTTCCTCTTTTGAACTTTGAGGTAATGACTTGGGCCCGAAGCAAAATCGCTACCGCACCGGTAACCAATCCCTGGTGCGAGAGATAAATCTTTCGGCAATTATGAACCGGATGCACAAACACGCTCCTGTTTCACGGTCTGCCCTGGCCGAGATGACCGGTTTAAACAAAACCACAGTATCAAGTCTGGTGCAAGAACTCATTGATCACCAGTTTGTGCGTGAAATTGGGTTCGATACGGCCGGCACCGGCCGGCCCGCCAGATTGCTGGAATTCAATCCGGAAGCCGGGTGCATTATCAGCGCAGAAATTATTGATACGGGTTTTATCTCGGTAATTTGCGCCAACTTCACCAACAATATAATCTGGCGCACAAAAGAAACATTTGACCACAAATCCAACCCTCAGACCGCTATCCGTCGCTTATTCACATTGCTGCACCAGGCTGTTGATGCCACCCGCACAGTATATGGCCCTGTATTGGGTTTGGCTGTAGGTGTTCCGGGCCTGGTTGACCATAAAAGTGATACTCTTCTGTTTGCACCAAATCTGAATTGGGAAAACGTGCCCCTGGGTGTTCTTCTTAGAGAAGAATTTGGCCGGCTGGTTTTTGTAGACAACGAAGCCAATTTGGCCGCTTTGGGCGAATACTATTTTGGGGCCGCCAAAGAGTGCAACAACGCGCTGTACATCAGTGGCAGCGTTGGAATTGGCGGCGGCATTATCCACGGTGGGCAATTAGTGACCGGCGCAACCGGATTTGCCGGTGAACTGGGGCATATGACCATAGACCCGCACGGCGAGCTGTGTAGTTGTGGCAGCAGGGGTTGCTGGGAAACCCTGGTCAGTCAATCAGCTATTTTTAATCGTATTCAACAAGCCATTGACCGGCAGCAGCCCACTATTCTTTCAAAGAAAGGCAACGGTAATTCAGACCAGCTAACTGTCTCGGCCTTGTCAAAAGCGGCACGGGCCGGTGATAAATTGGTTCTGACGGTACTGGAGGAAACAGCGTGTTATCTGGGAATTGGCATTGCTTCGCTGGTGAACGTTTTGAATCCGGAACTGGTGGTGCTTGGCGGCATTCATTGTTCACTGGGCGAATTTATGTTACCGACCATTAAACAAGAATTAAAACACAGGGCGTTGCGCTGGAGTGCAAAAGCCACTCGGGTTGTTCTGGCTCAACAAGGCTCCGATGCTTGCGTAATGGGCGGCCTTGCCAGAGTTTACCAGGCCATTCTGGCTCAACCTGGCGCGGTGACCAACTGAACACAAAAGGGGGTGATGATAGACAATTGGTACTGAGATGGGTAAATACGTGTAAGACTTAACTTTTTCAAAGATGATGAAAATTATTCAAGGAGGATATAACGATGAGTAAGCGCCTGACATGGCTGATAGCTTTGTTTATTGTATTAGCCCTTACTGTAGTGGCGTGCGGTGGCCAGGCTCCCCCCGCCGAGCAGGCACCGGCGGAACAAGCCCCGGCCGAAGAAGCCGCCGCACCGGCGGAAAAGGCTCCGGCCGAAGAAGCCGCCGCACCGGCAGAAGAAGCTCCGGCCGATACTTCTGGTGTGACTGAAATCAACATATTGTGGGCGCAATGGGACCCGGCCGATTATTTGCAGGAAATCGGCAATATGTACGAGGAACAAACCGGCATCAAGGTAAATGTCATCCAGGAGCCGTGGGGCAGCTTTGGAGACCTTTTCTTTACAGAGATGTCGGCTCAGGGGACGTCGTATGATATGGTCGTGGGCGACAGCCAGTGGCTGGGGCAAGGCGCCACGCAGGGCCACTATCTTGATATGACAGACTTTCTGGTTTCT
>RFJF01000702.1 GCA_003695455.1 Chloroflexota bacterium | reverse complement strand
CCCGGCCTGCCCATCACCGCCCTGTTCAACCCCGCGCTCGGCGTAACCACCGTCATTCCCGATTACGACCCGCGCAAACCGGCCCAACTCAACCCGGCCTACTGGGTAGAATCAATTCAGACGCACGGCGTCACCACCAGTTTCGGCTCGCCCACCATCTGGAAAATTGTGGGCAAATACTGCCGCCAAAATGACATCAAACTGCCGTCGCTCAAACGTATTTTGATGGCCGGCGCGCCGGTTGCGCCCGGCCTCATCCGCGACTACAAAGAACACATCCTCACCGACGGCGAAATTTACACCCCCTTTGGCGCCACCGAAGCCCTGCCCATCACCAACATCAGCGGCGAGCAAATCCTGGACGGCCCGGCCAAAATGACCGAAATGGGCTGGGGCGTCTGCGTCGGCTGGCCGCTGGAGGGGGTTGCCGTGCGCATCATCCCCATTTCTGACGAGCCCGTGGAAACGTGGGATGACTCGCTGGCCCTGCCCCCCGGCGAACTGGGTGAAATTGTGGTCAAAGGGCCAATGGTCACCCGCCAGTACCTGCACCGTCCGCAGCAGACCGCGCTGGCAAAAATTCATGATGAGGGCGAAATCTGGCACCGCATGGGCGATTTGGGGTATTTTGACAGCCGGGGCCGGCTGTGGGTTTGCGGGCGCAAATCGCACCGGGTAGAAACCGCCGACGACCTGCTGCTTCCCGTGCCCTGCGAAGCGATTTTTAACGGCCATCCGGCGGTGGCCCGCAGCGCGCTGGTGGGCGTCGGCCGGCCGGGGCAGCAGCGCCCGGTCATCGTCATCGAGCTGAAATCCGGCCAGATTCCATCCGGGCAGGAAAAAGAAACCCTGCTCCGCGAACTGGACACCCTGCGGCTGGCGCATCCGCACACGCAAGATATCCACACAATTCTGTTTCACAAATCCCTGCCGGTGGATGTGCGGCACAACGTTAAAATTCAGCGCGAAAAACTGGCCGTGTGGGCCGCAAAACAACTGGGGTAATCACAGAGGGGATCAAATGAAAACGCTTGTCACCGGCGGCGGCGGATTTTTGGGCCGCGCCATTGTTGAACAATTGTTACTCAGGGGCGACGACGTGACCGTCTTTGCCCGCGGCAATTACCCGGCGTTGGAGGCGCAGGGGGCCGCGCTCATTCGCGGAGATTTGCAGGACGCCGCCGCCGTATCGCAGGCCTGCGCCGGAGTGGATGCGGTGTTCCACGTGGCGGCCAACGCCCACTACTGGGGCAGTTGGGAATCGTTTTACGGGCCAAACGTAACCGGCACGCAAAATGTCATTGCCGCCTGCCGCCGGCACGCCATTCCCAAACTGATTTTTACCAGCACGCCCAGCGTGGTAGCCAACGGCCAAAACCGTTCCGGCGTGGATGAGTCAACCCCCTACCCGGAGCGGTACCAAAGCTACTACGCCCACACCAAAATGCTGGCCGAAAAGCTGGTGCTGAACGCCAATTGCCCGGAACTGCTAACCGTGGCGCTGCGGCCCCACGTTATTTTTGGCCCCCGAGACACGCAAATTATTCCCCGGCTGGTGGCCCGCGCGCGCGCCGGCAAGTTGTTCCGGGTGGGTGACGGGCGCAACAAACTGGACGTGACCTACATTGACGATGCCGCCCGCGCCCATTTGCAGGCCGCCGATGCCCTGCGGCCCGGTTCGGCGGCGGCGGGGTCGGCTTATTTTATCAGCCAGGATGAGCCGGTGAATTTGTGGGATTTTGTGAACGACTTGCTGGTTCGGCTGGATATTCCGCCGGTGGAACGCGCCATTCCGCTGGGGGCGGCCCGGGCCGTTGGCGGCGTGCTGGAGTTCATTTACCGCACGTTTCGCCTGTCCGGCGAACCACGTTTGACCCGTTTTCTGGCCGATGAACTGGCGCTGGACCACTACTACAACATTTCGCGGGCCAAACGCGATTTGGGGTACCGGCCGCAGCTAACCATTGAGCAGGCTGTGCAAAAGACCGTGGCGTATTTCAGAAATCAGAGAGTAGGGAGCGGGAGATAGAGGGCACAGGGAGTAGACTGCACAACGCCTGATTCTACCGGTCGGGAGACCCTTCGCTGCGCTCAGGGTGACACGCTTGAGGCTTCCCCCTAATTCCTGACTCCTAACCCCTGAACCCTGGCTACCACGTCACGCTCATCAACGTTGAGTTGAGGCCGCTGCCAATTCCCAACAGGCACACGTGGTCGCCGGATTTGAGTTCGCCGGCCTCGCCGGCCATTGCCAGCGCGGTAGGCAGGCCCACCGGCCCGGTGTTGCCAAACATCGGGAAGGTCAGTTTGAACTTGTCAAAGGTCAAATCCAAAGAATGCACAAACGCGTTGGTGTTGTGCGAGCTGACCTGGTGGGGTACGTACATACTGATGCGCTCATCGGTGATGTTTTCCAGCGTTTTGGCGGCCAGATTCCAGGTTTTAACCATCAACTTTACGCCGGCTTGCATAAGTTTGGCCGGGTAGGTTTTCATCAGGGTGGGGCTGGCAACACACAGCCGGTTGTGTTCCGTTGCCGAAAGACTGATGGCGCCGTTGATACGGTGGTCGGTGTGGGCGTAATCTTTGTGGCTTAAAATCATGGCCACCGCGCCTTCCCCCAGCGTGAGGGTAGCCAGATTTTCCATAAAATCCTGCCGGGTTATTTCCGGTTGCTGCAAATGGCGCACCGTCGATTCAATCAACTCCCGCCCGGCTTCTCCGGCCACCACCAGTCCATGCTTGATAACGCGGGCCTCAATCATCAGCGCGGTGTTGATGATGCCGTTAACAAATCCCAAACAGGCGTTGCCTACATCGTAATTGATACAGTTTGATGCCAGGCGCAGGTTGCCGTGAATCAGGCTGGCCGTGGATGGCTCAATGTAGTCTCGCATGACCGAGGTGTTGACCAGGCTGCCGATGTCGTCGGGGTTGATGCCGGCCAGGTCAATGGCCTTTTGCGCGGCCAGGGTGGCAATTTCGCTGGGCATGGTACCCAGTTTCCAGAACCGACGCTCTCTGATGCCCGAGATAGCCTCGAGTACACCGGGACGGACTTTTAAGCGAATGAGCGTGTCGGAGAATTGTTCTTCGAGGTCTGCGGAAGTTACACGTTCTGGCCCAATCTCGTATCCCATAGACTCGATTCTCACATTTTCAAATAGCATCTGTTCCTCCAAAAGTAAAATTGCATATCAGCAATTATTGTGTATTTTACCACAAAGCCGGCAATCCTCAATTTAAAATTTCAGCTTTGACAGGTTTAAAAAATTGCAAAATAAAAAATACGTCCGGGTTGGGCAAACCGGGATGCCGTGTTGGTCCGTGGTTAGGTAATGGGAATGGGCGGCTTTGCCCAGACATCAGACGTATTCAGGTAATTTCTGCGCGTTTTAGTTTGATTATTTTAGCGCGCGGCGCAAAATTTCTGCCGGGTGGAGTGCCTGTTTTCCTGTGCCGTGTTTAATCTGCTGGCGGCAGCTAACCCCGGCGGCGGCCACAATGTCCTCATCATTGAGTTTGCGCACAGCCGGCAGCAGGCGGCGCTCGGCCATTGCCAGCGAAACATCGTAGTGCTCGGCCTCGTAGCCAAACGAGCCGGCCATGCCGCAGCAGCCGGAATCCACTTCGGTGACGGTGAAGCCTGCCGGCAGTCCCAAAGTTTGTTTGCTGGGCACCGTGCCCACCAGCGATTTCTGGTGGCAGTGACCATGCAGCAGCACGTGTCGCTGTTCATCTTTGAATTGCAGGTTGAGTTCGCCGGCTTCGGCCAGTTGGGCCATAAATTCCTCAAACGTAAAACAGTGATCTGCCACCAGTTTAACCCGCGCTTTGTCGTGTGGCAATAGGTCAAAATACTCATCCCGAATGGTGAGCAGGCAACTGGGTTCAAGGCCGACAATTGGCAGGCCCTGCTCGGCAAAGGGGGCCAGCCGGTTGATGGTGTCTTGCGCGGCGCGGCGGGCTTTGTTGACCAGCCCCTTTGAAATCATGGGGCGCCCGCAACATTTGTGCCCCGGCAGCAGTACTTCAAACCCGGCGGCTTCCAGTACCTCGGTGGCCGATATGGCAACCTGCGGGTAGTTGTAGGTGTTGAACGTATCGTTGAACAGCACCACTTTTTTGGCCGCGGGCGGGCGTCCATTTTGGGTTGCCCGCTGTTGTTGCCGCTGTTTAAACCAGCGGGTGAACGGGACGGCGGCAAACGGCGGAAGCTGCCGCCGGCGGCTGATACCCAGAAATTTTTCCATCCCCCAACGCACCAGCGAGTTGCGCAGGGCAAAGTTTGCCAGCGGCGCGGTGAATCCGCTGCTCAAATGGCTCCAAAAGGCGATGTCGGCAAACAGTTTGCTGCGCAGCGGCACGCTGTGTTTCTCGTAATATTGGGCCAGGAATTCGGTTTTGATTTTTGCCATATCCACCGAGGAGGGACATTCGGCTTTGCAGCCTTTGCATTCCACGCACAAATCCATCACCGCAAACATGCGCTCGCTGGTTAGTTCCTCATGGGGCAGGTTGCCGGAGAGCGCGGCCCGCAGGGCGTTGGCCCGGCCTCGGGTGCTGTGTTCCTCGTCTCGGGTGACCATAAAACTGGGGCACATGGTGCCGGTGGTTTTTTTGCGGCAAATGCCTGCGCCGTTGCACATTTCTACCGCCCGGTGAAAGCCCATGTCCTCGCTGAAATCCAGATGTTCCTTCACCGGCTGTACCCGGTAACCGGCCCCGTAGCGCAGGTTTTCGGTCATTGGCCCGGCGTCAACAATATTGCCGGGGTTGAGCAGGCCGTGGGGGTCAAACGTGTGTTTAACTTGCCGGTACAGGCCGTACAAATCTTTGCCAAAGAATTTCTCGTTGAGCCAGCTCCGGGCGCGCCCATCGCCGTGTTCACTGGAAAACGAGCCGCCAAAATCGCCCAGCAGTTCCACCGAAAACTCGGTGATTTTGGGCAGCTTGGCAACTTCTGTGGCGTCTTTGGCGTTAATCAACGGCCGAATGTGGATGCAGCCGCCGCTGGCGTGGGCGTAGTAGGCTACGTTGGTTCCCAGATCGTTGCAGAACTTTTCAATGCGGGTCACGTATTCGGCCAGATGTTCCACCGGCACGGCGGCGTCTTCAATGAAGGGGATGGGTTTGTGGTCGCCTTTGATGCTCATCAGCAGGCCCAGCCCCACTTTGCGCACCGTCCAGACTTTGGTTTGCAGCTCCGGGTCAATGGCCGGGGTGATGTGGGTGAACCCGATTTTTTCTCGTTTCAGATGAGTTTGCAACTTGTCAATTTTACTTTGCAGTTCGGCTTCCGTTTGGCCGTAAAATTCGGTGATGAGCACGCAGTTGGGCTGGCCTTCAACAAAGTAACTCAGCAAGCGAGCGTATTCCGGCACCTCGCGGCACAGCGTCAGCCCCAGGTTGTCCAGCAGTTCCACCGCCGATGGTTCAACCTGCAAAATAACCGGGGTGGATTCCAGCGCCTCGCGCAGGCTGTTGAAATGGATAATGGCCAGCGCAGTTTTGACAGGCTGCGGCACCAGATTCAGCTTGATGTCGGTCAGCACAGCCAGCGTGCCTTCGCCGCCGGACATCAGTTGCGCCAGATTAAAGCGCGAATCTTTGGGCCAGCGGTACGAT
>RFJF01000701.1 GCA_003695455.1 Chloroflexota bacterium | reverse complement strand
TCCCGACCGTTGGAATATCAAGTTTCATTTCCGTTGCTGTCTCGTAGGGCCTGCCGATTAGTCTTTTTCCCGCAAAAAGTAGAAAATACCAAACGCGCAGACGCAGGTCATAATAAAAACCAGCACCCCTACCGAAGACGCTGCACCAATATGCCCTTTACTGCTGCTAAATTTAAGGTACATCAGAATATTGTTGGTCATAATTGAGCCGCTGGGCGCACCCCGGCCATCGGTGAGCAGGTAGGGAATATCAAACATCTGCATTCCGCCCACCAGCGATGTAACAAAAATGTAGACCAGAATGGGCTTGAGTAGCGGCACGGTAATTCTCCAGAACATTTGCTGTTCATTGGCGCCGTCAATCATGGCAGATTCATAGAGCGAAACAGAAATCGAGGTCATGCCGGCCATCAACAGAATGATAGTTGGGCCAAACCACATCCACCATTGAATAAAGACCACCAGGCCACGGGCAATGGCCGGTTTTTGTAAAAAATTCATGGCTTCCGGCAGCAGGCCGGTACGGACCATAAATTGGTTGACCGGCCCGTAAAATGAAAACAGGCTAAAAAACAGGGCGGCTACCGCAGCCGGCATTAGCAGGTTGGGTAAAAAGAAGATAGCCCGCCAAATGCCTACGCCCCGCACCCGCAAACGGATGCTGGTAAACCAGATGGATAACAACATGGCAATGCCAATCTGGGGAATAAAGTTTAATATCCAGATGAGCCACGTATTCCAGACAGCCTTTAAAAAGGTACTGTCTGCAAACAGACGCTGAAAATTTTTTAAGCCGATAAAATTTGCATCGCCACCCAGCAGGGTTGTATCGGTAAAACTGAGATAGAACGTATTGTAAATTGGGTACAGACCAAATACGAGAAAAGCAATCACAAACGGGGCGATAAAGATGTATCCGTAATGCTCTCTCTTTAATCTTGATTGAACCATGCCGCGCTCCTGTAAAAATAGGATTCAGGGGTCGGGAGCCAGGAATTAGAGGGAGTCTCAGGCATGTCACCCTGAGCGCAGCGAAGGGTCTCCCAACCGGTAAAATGTTGACTTTTATTCTTGTTGCCGTGCCGCAGGCTGGGCTCGTCTCTTTGTAAAATGGGCCGGTGTTCTTGAACAACACCGGCCCATTTTCTCACACAATCATCAGAACCTAGTTGATAATCAAGTCCGGGAATTCAATACGGAGGGCATCTTTCCAGGTGGCCCACATTTCATCCTCGGTGATTTCACCGTTGAGGTACTGATTCAACGGATCACCCAGGGCGCGCTGAATGGCGTCATCAGAGCCGGTCATTAGTTTGGCGTTAACAGACGGTGCCGCTTCGGCAAAACCGGCGTAAGAGTTTTGCCCGGCTAAAAAGGCGCTCAGTTCGGAATCGTCAAATGAAGAAACAATTTTGTCAACCACAACCTGGCTGGAGACAAAATCTCCGGGGGCCTGTTGCTGGTCATCGGGAACCTGGGGATCGATGGCTTTCAGGAATTCATTGGTGTAAACACCGGTGGCCCAGTTGGTCAGGTTTTCTTCATCAAGGGCAACAAACCGAACAAATTCCTTGGCCAGGTCCGCGTTGGCGCTGCCATCTACAACACCAACCCACGTGCCGCCCCACTGGTAAGGCAGCGGGCCGGAAATCACGGCCCAGTCGCCGCTGGTGTCATGAGAACCATCGGCAGAAGCGGCGTTGGGCGCCAATACATAGGGCAAGCCCCAGGTGGGCAGAAAGTAGCTGAACACTTGCTTGGGATTGCCTTCGGCGTCAACCAGGCTATCGTTCATGCCGGCAAACCAGCCTTCTTGCCACTGCTGGGCCTGGGCTTCGTAGCCTTCATCGCGGAACATTTTGGCAATCTCTACATACTTTTCAACCATCGGGTCCACAACCAGGGTATCATCAACAATCCAGGGCTGGGCGCGATTGGCAAAGAACGGGTTCTGGAAATCACCGCTGGAACCGACCATGTAGGTGTTGCCGCCGGATTTTTCTTTGATAACGGCTGCAGCCTGGGTGAATTTATCCATATCAGAGAGCAGGGCCTGTATCTCGGCGGGGTCATCGGTACCAAAATATTCTTTGGCCAGGCTGCGGCGGTAGAACAGCGCGCCGGGGGTAGCCTGGTAAGACAGGGCTTTCAAAACGCCGTTATTGGTACCCACATCAATAACAAAGGGGTAGGTTTTGGCGGCTTCGGCCTCGGGAAGCAGATCACTGATGTCGGCCAGCACGTTCGATTCGACCAGTTCTTTCACAAACGCGGCTTCCAGGGCAATCACATCCGGGGCGTCGGCGGTTCCCATTGCGGCTTTCAGCTTGGTCTGGTATTCACCATTGGTCATGGGGATCATGGTGTACTGAACATCCACATTGGGATGTTTGCCTTCAAAGGCTACAGCCATGGTATTGATTTCGTTGGTAAAGGACCAAACTTTAAGTACAGTTTTTTCGGCGGCGGGCGCCTCTTCGGCGGGTTTTTCAGCGGCTTCTTCTTGAGCCGGTTGTTCAGCGGCCTTTTCCTCGGCAGCTGGTTTTTCTTCGGCAGGCTGTTGGGCAGCCTGAGGGGTGGCGGCAGCGCCACAGGCACTTAAGGCCAGGGCCAAAATAACCAGCACACCAAAAATATGCAGAACTGATTTACGCATTATTCTTCTCCTTGACATTATGCTTATAGACTGGTTAAATCACTGATGGTGTGAGTTTTGATTTCACACCGGGTTGCGCAAGTCTCCCTTTGCTTTTCCGGAGTCAGGGGAGGCTTGCTTTTTTTGAACAGATTGACGGTTTGCTGCACCTCCTTTGGCGGTATCGTTTCCGGTAACGGTACCGGAAATGGTAAAAAAATTACACTGTCTAAATGGCCCGGCAAGAGCCGCGCACAACAAGTTGGGTAGGTATTTTGTGAATGGGTTCATTCACCTCCTCCCCGTTGATCAGTTTCAGGAGCATCTCGGTGGCTGCCACACCGGTTTGGTGTAGTCCTTGGTCTACGG
>RFJF01000700.1 GCA_003695455.1 Chloroflexota bacterium | reverse complement strand
GCTGAAAATAGGCCGAAAAATATTGCATATACTGGTCGTAGGGCAGAATGGCGTGGCTTTGCGCGCCAAAAAAGTTGTTGTACCACACACCCAGCAGGCCCATCAGCACGGGAATGTTCTGCTCCAGCGGCGCGGTGCGGAAATATTCGTCCACTTCGTGCGCGCCGGAGAGGAGCGCCTCAAAATTATCAAAGCCAATGTACAGCGCGATGGACAGCCCGATGGCAGACCAGAGCGAGTAGCGCCCGCCAACCCAATCCCAAAACTCAAACATGTTGGCGGTGTCAATGCCAAACTCCGCCACGGCGGCGGCGTTGGTGGAGAGCGCCGCAAAATGTTTGGCAATGGCTGTTTCGTCCGGCGCGGATTCAAGCAGCCAGCGGCGGGCGGAGTGGGCGTTGGTCATGGTTTCCTGCGTGGTGAACGTTTTGGAAGCCACCAGAAACAGGGTGGTTTCCGGGCTGACCGTCTTCAGTGTTTCTGCAATGTCCGTGCCGTCTACGTTGCTGACAAAGTGAACCCGCAGGTTGGGGCTGCCGTACGGTTTCAGCGCCGAGGTGACCATTTTTGGCCCCAAATCCGAGCCGCCAATGCCAATGTTCACCACATCGGTGATGGCTTTGCCGCTGTAGCCGCGCCACTCGCCGCCGCGCACCGATTGGCTGAAGGCGCGCATTTTGTCCAGCACGCGGTTTACCTCCGGCATCACGTCCTGCCCGTCCACCAAAATGGGCCGGTTTGAGCGATTACGCAGCGCCACGTGCAGCACGGCGCGCTGTTCGGTGGTGTTGATTTTCTGGCCGCTGAACATGGCCTCGATGCTTTGGGGCAGGTTGGCCTGCCGGGCCAGTTCAACCAGCAGGGCCACCGTTTCCTCGGTAATCAGATTTTTGGAGTAGTCAAACAAAATATCCCCAAATTTCAGCGAAAATTTCTCAAATCGGGCCGGGTCCTGCGCAAACAAATCCCGCATGTGGGTATTTGTCATTTTTTGCTGGTGATTGACCAGCGCTGTCCAGCTTTCGGAGCGGGTAAGATTTGACATGATGCGTCCTTTCCTGTTATAACCCTGTGTGCAAAAAATCGGGGAAGCCCCCGCCGGTGTTCAATTCAGGCGTCAAAAATTGGCAGATGAAAATTGCCTGATGCCGGTGCCTGAGTATAGTGTAATATGATGACTGACAAAAGAGCAAGAATGTCAACCCAATTCATTCGCCGGGGAATGATCGCTGCCGGGATTTTTGCGGCGATTTTTACTGTCTGGATGGCGTGGCCCCACCTGGCCGATGTGTGGACGATTCTGCGCGACAAAGAGGCAATCAGCCGCTACCTGACCGAAATTGGGGTGTGGGGACCGCTGGTGTTTGTGATTATTCTGAGCCTGCAAGTACTGACGGTGATTATCCCCGGGCAGGGCCTGATGGTAGCCGCCGGCTACCTGTACGGATTTCCGCAGGGCGTGCTGCTGAACGTGCTGGGCGCGGTGGGCGCCAGCCAACTGGCGTTTGTGATCAGCCGTCACGCCGGCGACGGGGTAATTGACCGGGTCATTCCGCAGAGTATTTTGCAGCGCTGGCAGCGCATGGTTCGGCGGCAGGGGATGCTGTTTTTCATCGTCAGCTTCTGGTTTCCCATTATCCCCAGCAACATCACCAACTATCTGGCCGGGCAGAGTCCTATTTCGTTCTGGCGGTTTTTTACAGCCAATTTTGTGGGGCGCTTGCCGGGGTTGGTTTTGATTACGATGATTGGGGCGTACGGTTTTGAATTTACCGCCGCGCAATGGGTGGCGGTGGCCGGGTTGGCGGTGATTGCCGTGCTGGTAGGCCGTTATGTGACCACGCGGCTGGAAGGTTTTTACTCAACGGCGGCGTGCTGAGCCGAACCGCGCGCCGGTTATCCCCCCAATTCGTGCTGTTCGTGAACCAGCACCCGCATCGGCTCAACAATGCCAATTTGCCGGGCAAAATTGCGCAATCGCTCCAGCACCGGGTAGGTGATTTCCTGCCCTTTGGGAACCAGCAGCAGCCCGTTTTGGGCGCGGATGTCGTTATCGGCAACCATCCCCGTTTTGAGTTGTTTCACCCGCAGCATTTTGACCATATCCCCCATTTTTTCCATCTGCACAGATGACAGGTTGGCTACCAGTTGGGCGTTGTACTCTTCCGGGTGCTGGCGCAACCGCGATAACGCCTCTTGTTTGGGCAGGCCGTTGATGACCAACTGGTCAAAATCAAGCACCACTTTGAGGATTTGGCCGCCAAACGCCACACGTTTTTCCTCGTCGTCCATTGTATCTGCAGCGGGGTACATGTAAAACGGCTTTTGCTGGTTGGCTACCATTTTGGCAATCGGCTCCAGCCGGGGAATTTTGTTGAGCAGGTTGTAGGCCACGGTGGGGTGGGTGGCGTACATTTGCTGTTCATCTTCCGACAGCGGAACCTGGGCGTACACCTTGTCCAGCATATCGGCAGTGAGGGTAACGCAGCCAATCTGCGAGAGCAGGGCGGCCACCTCAAACTGCCACCAGCCGGGGGGCGTACCTCGCTGTGTGCCAATGTGCTGCACGTAGCGGCGCACGCGGGTAGCGCGGCTAAAGGCCAGCGGATTGACCAGGCTCAGAATTTCGCTGAGCATTTTCAGGCTGCCCATCAGCGTATTTTCCAGTAATTCCCGCTCGGCGTTGACCAGCCGGTACTGTTCCAACCCGGATTCAAGCGCGGTTACCATGGTACTCTGCGGGCAAGGTTTGGTCAGAAAGCGGAAAATGTTGCCCTCGTTCACGGCGTCAATAGCGGTTTGCATATCGGCGTTGCCGGTGAGCATCATCCGCACCGTATCCGGCGACATTTCTTTCACGTGCGCCAGAAACTCGATGCCGTTCATGCCGGGCATGCGCATATCGGCTACTACCACGGCAAACGGGCCGGCGCTCTCAATCACTTCCAGCCCCAGTTCCGGCCCAACCGCCACGGCAATGTCAAACTGTTTGCGCAGGCGGCGTTTTAATGCGGCCAACAAATTTGAGTCGTCGTCAACAAACAGAATTTTATTGTTCATGTCATAAATCCTCAGCCGTTACCGAACTACCGGGTTGGATTGATGGCGGTGTAAGTGTTTGTCCGATATTTTAGCACAAGTGTGGTCAGAACCACAGCGGTGTATTTAGAATCCGCAAACCGGTCTGCTCCCGGAATTCAGCGGGCCGGCACAAGCTCGGTACCGTTGGCCGGCACAAGCTCGATGGGCAGGCGAATGATGAACGTGGTCCCCACGCCCATTTCTGTTTCAAAGGTAATGGTGCCGCCGTGCTTGTCTGCAATGACCGAATGTGAAATAGCCAACCCCTGCCCGGTGCCCTGCCCCACGCCTTTGGTGGTAAAAAACGGATCAAAAATTCTGGGCCGAACCGCCTCCGGGATGCCGGTGCCGGTATCTGACACCCGAATTTCGGCCCAATTTCCATCTTTGCGAGTTTGCACCGTGATGGTGCCTTTGGGGCCGTCGCCCGTGCCGTCAAGTGCATCAATGGCGTGGGTGGCGTTGATAATCATATTCAAAATTGCCTGATTGAACTCGCCGGGCAGGCACGGCACCGGCGGCATGTCCGGGTCAAAATCGGTCACCAGTTCAGCAACATATTTCCATTCGTTGCGGGCCACGGTAATGGTGCTTTCAATGGCTTTGTTGATGTCAATGGCGGTTTTTTGCTCAACTCCGGGGTGAGAAAACTCTTTCATGGCCCGCACAATGCCTGTAACCCGTTCAATTCCCTCGATTGACTGGGAAATGGCGGCGGGAATTTCCTCGATCAGAAATTCCAGGTCGGCTTCGTCCTGCGCCTCTTCTACTTGCTGAACCACCTCGTTTGTTACACCGCCGTTTTTGGCCGCCGCCAGCATCTTCTGATATGAATCAAGCAACCCCGACAAATCGGTGAACGATTCCTGCAAAAAGCGAATGTTGTCGCCCACGTACTGGGTAGGGGTGTTGATTTCGTGGGCAATGCCGGCGGCAAGCTGTCCAATCGACTCCAGTTTTTGGGCCTGCGCCAACTGGCTTTCCAGCACTTTGCGCTCGGTCACGTCCTGCCCAATCAGCAAAAAACCGGCCTTCCGGGTTGATTCGCCCACAAACGGACTGACAATGACATTCAGAAAACCTTCTTTGCCGTCGGCGCGGGTGTATTTTACATCGTGCAGCGAGGTCAGTGTCATCCCTTTGCGGCCCTCGTCAATGCGGGTGAGAATTTCCATCCAGTCCCATTGAATACTACTTTCCAGCAGCGGCCGGCCTACCACATCATCGGCCTTAACGCCAAATGTTTCTTCGGCGGGACGGTTGAGGTGGGTTATTTGGTCATCAGAATTAACGCCAATCAAAATTGAGGGAATAGAGGCCAGCAGCTGTTCGTTTTGGGCGTGAGCTTTGCCCAGCGCCTCTTCAGCCAGGGTGCGTTCTGTCACGTCACGCGAAACCACCACCACGTGCGAAACCACACCTTCGGTGTTGTGGTAGGGGTAGTAGGTAACGTGCATGTAGCGCTCGCCCAGCGCCTTGAAACTCAGCCAGCCCTGAAAGTAACTTTCCTCGCCGGCAAAACAGCGGTCGAGGGTTGGTTTGATTTTGGTCAGGTAAACTTCTTCACCCCAAACTTCGGCCACCGATTTACCGACAATATCGTCCTGGTGCATACCGTGGGCGGTGCAGTAGGAATCATTTACGGCATCGTACACGTAATTGTGGTTAATGAGGGTCATAAATTCTTTGGAATTGTTGACAATGAATTCGTAGCGACGCCACCGTTCTTCAAGTGTTTTGCGGTGGGTGATGTTACGGATAAAGCCGTGGTACTCAACGGTAGTGCCATCGGGGGCGCGGCGGGCCGAAAGATTGAGCAGGCAGGTGAGTATTTGCCCGGCTTTTGTTTTTAATTTTACCTCGTAATCCTTGATGGTGCCTTTGTTTGCGGCAGTTTTTGCCAGCTTTTTGTGCTCTTCCGGGTGGGCGTGCAGATTTTTTACGTGCATCCCGATTATCTCATCCCGGCGGTAGCCAAACAGCGCCAGGGCTGCCCGGTTTACATCAATGAATTTGCCGTCGCGGGTGGTGATGTAGGCCACGTTGCGGGCATTTTTAAATAGCGCCCGGTAGCGTGTTTCGCTTTCAATCAGCGGCGCTTCGGCAATTTTGCGCTCGATGGCGTGGGTGATGGCGCGTTTGAGCAGGGTTTTGGTGGTATCTGCCAGCACCAGCACATCTTGCGCGCCGGCCCGCAGCGCGTGCTGCGCGCTGTCAATATTTTCCTGCTCGCACAGAATGATGATGGGCAGTTGCGGCATTTGGGTTCGGAGTTGGGTAAACGGGCCGAGCGCGCCCACAGTTTGCAGCAGGGCTGCGCAGTAATTTTTGGCAACAACTTTGCCGGACATCACCGGCAGCGGGTCAACCTGTTCTACCTGAAAATCCGCGCCGTTCAACGATTCAAGCAGGGGCAACCATTGCCGGGCCGCCGCCGGATTTTGGTTAACAAACAATATTTTTTGAGATTGTTGGACCATCTGTTTAACTCCCCGCGCTCCGGGCGCGTGCGCAGCAAAATGAACGGGCAAGCCTGTCCTGCTATTTTATCGGCAGCGGGGAGTCATTT
>RFJF01000699.1 GCA_003695455.1 Chloroflexota bacterium | reverse complement strand
GGTCAACTCTACCTGAGAAACACCAAATTTCATCCCCCCGGCTTCGTAAAATTTAAAGTCGGCGCCCACAATGTCATCCGGGTCGCGGGTAGACATATCAGAACCGGCTTCCAGCACCTGCTGCCCAAACGATTCAATGGTTTCTCCGGCCAGCACCGAGCCGCCCAAAAAAGCCCAGCGCGCCAGCCGTTCGGCGGCCCGGTGGTCGCGTTCGGTGGTGGTGGGCGAGGTGAGCCGCAGCGTGTCAGACATCAGCCCGGCCAGCAGCAAGCCGGCCAGCGCCGGAGGTGCGCTCAGCCCCGCTTCGTCAATTCGTTCTGAAACCAGGGTGCTGGTGCTGCCCACAATATCCACCGTAAATTTAATGGGCGCGGTGGTGGTGGGGTTGCCCAGCCGGTGGTGGTCCAGAATTTCAACCAGGTCGGCCTCGTCCAGCGCGCCGAGCGCTTGCCCGGATTCGTTGTGGTCTACCAAAATCACCTTCATCCGGGGCGGGTGCAGGGCTTCTCGCTGGCGGCAAATGCCCACGTAACTGCCGTGTTCGTCCACCACCCAAAACTCGGTGCGTTCCTCCTGCAAAATACGCGGCAGCACATCTTTGATGCGCGTGCTGGCTAAAAACCGGGGAACGCCGGTGTCGCAGGCTTCGCGGCAGGGCTGGTCGAACAATTCTGAAATTTTGGTTTCTTCTCGCCGGGGATGCGAGCCGATGGAACGGCTCAAAAAGTTGAACAGGCTGACCACGGTAATCAGCCCGTAGGGGTTGCCGTGTTCGTCAATGACCGGGGCCACGCCGCCGGTGCGGTTGGCAATGGCCCATGCCTCGCGGAGGGGGTGTTCGGGGGTGGTGGTGTTCAGCCGGTGGGCAATGCTTTCAAATCGCGGCGAGGCATCCGGTAGCAGCAGCGGCGGTTCCAGGCCCAGCCGTTGCAAAACCCACGTGGTTTGCGGGTTAAGCTGCCCGGCGCGGGCCGCGATAAAATTTTCATTTTTAGCGGTATCCTGCAACAGCCAGGCGTACCCCATGGCCGCCGCAATCGAGTCTGTATCGGGGTTGATGTGCCCCACCACGTAGGTTTGGTTGTTCATAATCTGCCACCTTGAAAATAATTCGGGGAGTGGTGCACAATCTAGCACAGAACGCAGTTGTCGTCAACATTTTTCAAATTGACCCTTCATTGACGAAGCAACCTTAAGCTCTTATAATAGGGTGGCTTTTGAGCAGATATACCCGCCGTGCCCCATAAGCCTCTTTTCGGCGGTAATTTCTCAACCGTAAAAAATCTTCCAAAGGATTGACAGGTGCCGGATAAGCTGATTACAACCCTGGCCAGTTATGTGCCTGCGTTGATTAAACATCGTCTGGCCGCCGACCCCACGCCGATTGACGCGCCCCGCTCCGACAATTTTCCGGCGGCGGTGCTGTACGCCGACATCTCCGGTTTTACCGCCCTCACCGAGCGGCTGGCGCACCACGGCCCGGCCGGCGCCGAAGAGTTGACCTCGCTACTCAACACCTACTTTGGCCGGCTTATCCGGCACATCACCGACCACGGCGGCGATGTGGTTAAATTTGCGGGTGATGCGCTCATTGCCCTCTGGCCTGCCACGGATGACCGGCAACTGCGGCAGGCCGTGCATCGCGCCGCGCAATGTGCATTGGTGGTGCAGCGGCAACTGAACAATTTTGACGCCGGGGCCGGTATCCGCCTGTCGTTGCGGCTTACGCTGGGCGCGGGCCAGATGCTAACCATGCATTTGGGCGGGGTGTACAACCGGTGGGAATTTCTGGTAGCCGGCGAGCCGCTGGTGGAGGTTGGCGATGTGGAACATCTGGCTAACCCCGGCGATATTTTTCTTACCCCGCCGGCCTGGGATTTGCTCCGCGATGTTGCAGTGGGGCAGGCAATGTCCCGCAACAATATTTCGGGCGTGCGTCTGCACCGGCTGACCACGGCCCCGCCCGCAGAACCGCTGGCCCTGCCCCCCCTTTCAAAAACAATGGCCGATGGCCTGAAAACCTACATTCCGGGCGCAATTCTGGCCCGGCTGGCCGCCGGTCAGCGCGGCTGGCTGGCCGAACTGCGGCGCATTACCGTGCTGTTTGTCAACCTGTCGGCGCTGGATTACGGGATGCCGCTGGAACAGGCCCAAACCGTCATGCGCACCCTGCAAACCGCTATTTACCGCTACGAAGGCAGCATCAATAAACTCAGCGTTGATGACAAGGGGGTTACCCTGATTGCCGGTTTTGGCCTGCCACCGCTGGCTCATGAGGATGATGCCATTCGGGGGGTGCAGGCCGCGCTGGATATTCACGCCGAACTGCGCGAACTGGGCCTGCAAAGTGCCATTGGCGTTACCACCGGGCGCGCCTTTTGCGGTACCGTGGGCAACGATGTGCGCCGCGAGTACACCATGATTGGCGATGTGGTCAACCTTTCTGCCCGGCTCATGCAGGCCGCCGAAAACACAATTCTGTGCGATGGCGCCACCTACCAGGCCGTGCAAAATTCTGCCGCGCTGGAACTGCTGCTGGGGGTTGACCTGGACGGCTCCGGCGCTGTGGGCGATGTTCCCTATTTTGAAGAACTTTCTCCCATTTTGGTCAAAGGTAAATCTGCGCCGGTTCCGGTGTACCGCCCTCGCCACCAGGGCCGGATGACGGTGGACCCGCACTTGTTCCAAACCCCGCTGGTTGGCCGAACAGCAGAGCAACTGCTGCTGACCGAAAAGTTGCAGGCCCTTCACCGCGAGCGAAGCGGCAGCGTGCTGCTCATCGAGGGCGAAGCCGGCATGGGAAAATCGCAACTGGTCAGCGAGATTTTGCAGCAGGCGCGTGTGCTGAATGTGACCACACTGGTGGGGGCCGGCAGCGCCATCGAAAAATCTACCCCGTACCACGCCTGGCGGCCGGTGTTCAAACAATTTTTCAAACTCGATGAGCTGCCCGACGACCCGGAAGTTCGCCGCGCGGCAGTGCTGGAAAAGGTGGAACAACTGTGCCACGGCCAGCCGCTGCCGGGCAGCAGCGCCACCGCCGCCGAACTGGCCCCGCTGCTTGATGCGGTATTGCCGCTGGATTGGTCCGACAACGAACTGACTGCCCAAATGTCCGGCAAAGTACGGGCCGATAACACGCATAATTTGCTGGTTTGTTTGTTGCGGCAAACTGTTTCCCGGCGGGGCGCGGTGGAGCCGCCCATTTTGCTGGTGCTGGAAGATGCCCGCTGGCTTGATTCAGCCTCGTGGGGGTTGGCGCGGCTGGTAGCGGCGCAGGTTTCCGCTTTGATGATGGTGCTGGCAACGCGCCCGCTGCTGGCCCCCGTGCCGGACGATTACACCCGGTTGCTGGCGTTGCCCCACGCTCAAAAAGTTCAGTTGGGCCACCTGGCCCAGGAGGAGGTAGCGGCGCTGATTCGCCAGCGGTTGGGGGTGAGCCATCTGCCGGCGGCGCTCAGCCGGCTGGTGTATGAAAAAGCCGAAGGCAACCCCTTTTTCACCGAGGAACTGGTCTACGCCCTGCGCGATTCCGGGCTGATTACCGTAACCCATGACCGTTGCACGCTGTCACAAAAAACCGCCGACCCGCAGGCGCTGCGCCTGCCGGATACCATTCAGGGCATCATTACCAGCCGCATTGACCGGCTCACGCCCTCGCAGCAGCTCACGCTCAAGGTGGCCAGCGTCATTGGCCGCGCCTTTGAATACGTTACCCTGCATGATGTCCACCCCATTGACATTGAAAAGCCGCACCTGTCTGATTATCTCAACACGCTGGACAAAATGGACATCACCCAAATTGACCAGCCGGAGCCAAACCTGGCTTACATTTTCAAGCAAACCATTACCCAGGAAGTGGCGTACAATATGATGCTGTTTGCCCAGCGCCGCGAACTGCACCAGGCGGTAGCCCGCTGGTTTGAAAAAACCTACGCCGATGACCTTTCGCCGCACTACGCGGTGCTGGCCTACCATTGGCGGCGGGCCAACGTTATCCCTAAAGCCACGGAATATCTGGAAAAAGCCGGCGACGAAGCCCTGAAAACCTTTGCCAACGAAGAAGCCGTTGAGTTTTTCAGCCAGGCGCTGCAACTGGCCGAGTCTGCCGCCGAGTCTGACGACCATCCGCCCGTTGCCACACCCCGCCAGCGCGCCCGCTGGGAAATGAAACTGGGGCAGGCTTACGTTAACTGGGTGCGTTTTAGCGATGGGCAAGCCCATTTGGAGCAGGGATTGGCCCTGCTGGGCTATCCTGTGCCGCGCAGCAATCCCGGATTGATTGTTGGGTTGGCCTGGGAAGTTGCCCGCCAGTTTGTGTGGTGGCTGCTGCCCAAATTCAGCCTGCGCAAACAGGTAGACCGGGCGGCGCTGCGAGAAGCTTCGCAGGCGTACGACGGGCTGACCGCCGTTTACTACTTTGCCGGCGAAACCCTGCTGTCGCTGTACGCCGCGTTTCGCTCGCTGAACCTGGCCGAAAAGTTGGGGCCCTCGCCGGAACTGGCGCGCGGCTCAACCGCGGTGGGGGCAATCATCGGCTTTGTGCCGGTGCATCGGGTGGCGCAAACCTACTGCTACCGGGCTGTGAACATGACCCGCAAATTTGATGATATGCCGGCTAAAATGTGGGTTTGGCTGGGCACGGGCATGTATTACGCCGGTGTGGGCAACTGGCCCCGGGCCGCCCACCTGTTTGAGCAAATTATTGACGCCGCAGACCGGCTGGGCGACCGGTATCGGTGGGATGACGGCGTGGGCAACCTGGCGGTGGTCAAATATTTTCAGGGCGATTTGCCCGCCAGCGCCCAATTGTGGCAGGATACGCTGGCTTCTGCGCGGCGGCGCAACGATGTACACAACCAGGCCTGGGCGTTGCGCGGCGTGGTCTACTGCCTGCTGCCGCAGGGAAAATTTGACGAGGCGTTTTCGGCGCTGGAAAATTTGCAGCATTTGCTGGCACAGGATACCCACATTGTTGACGAGGCGCTGCGCATTGACCTGTATGGCCTGCTGGCGCTGGTGCAGGCGCAGCGCGGCCATTTGCCGCAGGCCGATGAAGCGGCCCGCGCTGCGTTTGAGCTGATTGCCAAAAATATGCCCACATCGTACCTGTCTTTGCCCGGTTACGCCGGACTGGCAGAAATGTTTTTGAACCGTTGGGAATCAGAGCTGGCCGCCGGGCTGAACATTGAAATTTACCAACTGCCGGTTACGCCGCAGGCTCGCGGGCATCGTTCAACATTTACCCGCCCGGCCCGGCGCGCCTGCGGCGCGCTCAAAAAATATGCGCGGGTGTTTCCGGTGGGGCGGGCGCGGGCCAACCTGCTGCAAGGCCGATTTGAGTGGCTTTCGGGCCGGCCCCGGCTGGCCCGCGAACTGTGGCGTATCAGCCTAGAGGCGGCTCGCCAACTGGACATGCCGCTTGAAGCCGCGCTGGCCCATTTTGAAACGGGCCGGCACCTGCCGCCGGAGCATCCGGAACGGGCGCAACACCTGCATCGCGCCGCCGAATTTTTTGAACAGGCCGGCGCTGAATTCCATCTCCAACAAGTTAAAGAGGCTATTCAATGCACAACTCACCCCTGAACCAGATTGTTGCCCAGGCGTCGGAGCGGCTGGAAGCCGATTTGCACACCGCCATGCCAGAAGTGGGCGCCGCGGTTAACCAGTGGCTGCGCGGGTTGTCCGGCACTGCCAACCCCGCCGATTATTTTCTGCATCCGCTGGCCTTCCCCTCGCTGTTGCTGCCGTGGTGGCTTGACGGCACGCTGAACGGCAACCCGGACGCGGCGGTCCAGGCTGAACTGGTTTATTCAACCATCAACGGCTACTACGCCATCCGGCTGGTGGATAACGTGATGGACGGTCACGCCACGGTAGAGCCGCAACTGCTGCCCGTGGTCAACTATTTTCAGACCCGGTTTCAGTCTGTGTACCAGCAATATTTTCCGGCCGGCCATCCGTTTTGGGAGGTGTTCAACACCTGCTGGTTCCGTTCGGCAGAGGCGGCGGTGCTTGATTCCCGGCTCACCGATATTGACGCAGTTCGCTTCCGGGAAATTTCGGCGCAAAAAGTGTGCGCTGCCAAAATTCCGCTGGCTGCCGTTTGCTTTTTGCACGGGCAGCCGGAACGCCACCAGCCGTGGGCTGAATTTGTGGATGCGTTTGGCGCGTGGCATCAAATGCTCAACGATACGTTTGACTGGCACAAAGATTTGAAGAACGGCACCGCCACCTGGTTTTTGAGCGAGGCTGAACGCCAGCGTCGCCGGGAGGAACCGGTGGTGGCCTGGGTGGCTCGCGAGGGGCTGGATTGGGCCATTGCCACCCTCGATGGGTGGATGGCGGATTTGCAAAACGCAGCGGCCCGGCTGGCGTGCGCGCCGCTGGCCGATTACCTGACCATGCGCCAGCAACTGCTTGAAGCCAAAATGAAAAAACTGCAACCCGGCCTGCGGGTGCTGGCTAAAATTTCAAATCTGGGCGCGGATAAGCGATGAGCAAAGACCAATGACCAATGACCAATGACCAATGACCAATAAACAATCATCAATGAACAAATCTCAAACGCCAGAAACTCACCCAACTCAAGAAACTCCACAAACTCAAAAAACGCCGCCCGATTTGTTCCAACTGGGGCAGGAGGCGTTTGAAAAATTTCTGGCCGAATTTGCCGCCTACGGCATCGAGGCCGACCCCGGCATTGAGCTGCGCCGGGGCACGGGCTTGCTCTGCTACTACAGCCTCACGGACCGCCACATTTACCTGTCGGTGCCGGATTTGGCCGGCCCCACCGGCAAGTTGCAGGCCCTCTTTTTTCGCTCGCTGCTGGGCTGCCAGTCCACCGGGGAACTGCTCTACTTTTTCCGGCTGTTCATTCCGCACATCATTGCCCACGAACTAACCCATCACTTTCGACAGCGGTACGGCTTGTTTGGCAAAAGTTTGTGGCTTGAGGAGCAGGTAGCCAACAAACTGGCCGTGGCTGTGGTCAAGCACCGCTTGTCGCCGGAGGAAAAAACGCAGGCGCGCAATTTTCTGCGGCGTGCCATCAACACGGTGGCCCGGCAAATGGCCGAAAAAAATATTGCCGCCGATTCCTACTACAGCGTGCTTGACGCGCTCAACGTATCCGGCCAGATTGACGTGGCCCAGTTTGAAACGCTGGAAATGCTGCAAAGCTCGCTGGGCGTCTCGGCCGAGGAATTGCTGGAGGGCAGCGGCCAGCTTTCGGCAGATATGGAAGACCGGCTGGAACAGCGTGATGAACTGATTGGCGAAATTGACGAGCAGTACGCCGCCGACCAGATAAAATACATTTACTACCATCTGGGCTGGCTCTACCTGGATTTGACCAGCCGCGAAACCGAATACGTGGACGAATTTGCCCGCAATTACCTGAATCTGGGTGTGGAACTGCTGCCACTGCTCAATCCGCCAGACGCCCAAACCGCCACCATTCCGGCATTGCAAGCCTGCTACCGCGCCTACCAGTCTGTCATTGAACACCACCCGGCTGCCGGACGATATTTTTACAAACGCTACCGCTCGCTGCTGCTGGCCCGGCTGCAATCCGCCCGGTTGCCGGCGGCGGCGCAAACCGAGCATCTCAAGCGCGAGGTCCGGCTGCTGCTTGAAAGCTGGACCGAGACCGAGGCCGACACGCTCGATTACCTGGCCCAGCTTGCTCCCGCTGAACTTCGCCCCTGCTTTCCCCACCTGATTGCCCAAAACCTGTCCGCCAATTTGCGCCTGCCGCAAGATTTACCCACCCCAACCGACCGCCGGCTGTGGCAGCATGTGGTTGAACCTGCGCCAAACGCCCCGGATGACGCCGCCGCCAACACCCTGCACCGGCTCTCGCTGCTGGACCAGACCGATATTTACCGCCCCCTGCCCGCCGAGTTGCAGCTCAAACTGGCGCACAAATTCAACCTGGTTCACTTTGCCGCCGGAGAACCCGTAATCTGGCAGGGCGAGCGCAATGATGACGTGTTCTTTTTAATTGAAGGGCGACTGGAGGTGCTGGTTTTGCAGAACGGCGCGCCGCAGGTAGTGAGTCACGTTTCCCCCGGTGAAATGTTCGGCGAGATTGCCTTTTTCACCGAAGACCCCCGTTACGCCACCGTTCGCGCCACCGAACCCTCACGCTGTTTTGTGCTGACCGACGCCGACCTGCAACTCATCGCCTACGAACATCCCACCATTTTGATGCGCATGGCCGCCGCACTGGCCCAGCGCCTGGCCGATATGTACGGCGTCTCCCGCCATGAAACCGTCTGAATTAGTATTTAAGTTATATTGAAATTGCCGGTTTGTTGGTGCTACAATACGGATAGTCTATTGAAATTTTCTATTTTATTCAGTTCTGTCCGAGGAGGGACCCCAAAATGGGCGCAGATGTTCAAATGTTAGTTGGAAAAATCATGTCGGATGAGCAGTTTGCCGAGGCGTTGGTGGCTAACCCCAAAAGCACGTTAGAAGAAGCCGGCATTGAGCCCACCGTAGATTTGCTGGAGGCGCTGGACGGCGTGGATGTGAACGCCCTCAAAGAATTGGCCGCTTCTTTTGGTGAGAATCAGGCGGCGGTGTAGCGCATATTTGTCAACCCCCAAAAATTGTGTAATGTTAAAATCTGCCGGAAACCCGGCAGATTTTTTGTTTGGGAGGGAATTTGCCCATGTTGTGGAAAAATGATGCTGCCATCCGCAATCACTGGTTTCCGGTGGTTGAACAATTTTTTGGTACTCTGCCGCCGCCGCTGTTTGAAACCGGCGTGCTGCTCAAAAACAACCTGGCTATCCGCTTCAGCGATTCCGGCGAGTTCCGCGATATTTTACTGCGCCGCCACGACCTTCCGCTGCTGCGTTTGCCCGGCTGGCTGCTGGATGACCGGGGCGTGCCGGAATCGCCGGCGCGCACCCGATTTTTG
>RFJF01000698.1 GCA_003695455.1 Chloroflexota bacterium | reverse complement strand
GGCCATGGCGTCGGGAATTTTGAACGGCGTGCCGGTTACCGGGGTGTTGCCGTCATCGGCCGTGGTCATCTGGTTGATGACTGTGCCGCTGGCCAAATTAACATCGTACTTGGTGTTAGGGGCGTGGTTGCGCAGGGTCACGTAAATGGTTTCGCCGGCCGGCCAGGTGTAGCCGCCCATGACCAGAATCACCGGCCCGGTTGGAATGGCTATATCAACGTTGGTAGAAGAAATGGTGCGGGCAATCGGCGGCCCGGACGCTACCGGCGGCAGCGGCGAGTTGGTATCCTGGGCAATGATAGTGTAGGTGCCTTCGTAGCCGGCGGGGATAAAGATTGGCACTTCGGCGTCGCCAACGCTGTTGGCGGTGACGGTTTCGGCGTGAATGTAATTTGGCCCCTGCCCCAGGTAAATCCAGTAGGTGTGGCGGGGGGCGTGGCCGCGCAAAATCACCGAAATAAAGGTGCTGTCCGGCCATGAATTGCCGCCCTTGATTGACATGGCTGCGCTGGACACTTCAACATTGTAAGGGGTGGTGGTAAAACTGGTTGAAAGCTGGTGCGTGCCGGCCGAAGCCGAATTTGGGATGACACAACTGCCGTTGCCAACTTTGTTGGCGCCGGTGGTAATTTTGCAGGTGCCGCCGGCAGGGTCCGGCATCGGTGCGCCGTCAAACAGAATCTGGTATTCGGTGTTGGGGTCATGCCCGGCAATTGAGACGGTAACCAGCGAGTTGGCCGGCCAACTGTGGTCGGTATGCCCGGCGTCGGTGATAAAGATAGAGGGGCTGGTGGCGTCAAGCACGTTAACATCGTAGCTGGCCACAGGCGAACTGCAATCGGCATTGAGACTGCTGGTAAATGTGTGGAGTCCGGGAGAGGTCAGCAGAGAAATGGTGTAATTGCTAACCAGGGCGTTGCCGCCGGCATCGGTGGTAACCGGGCTTTGGGGGATGGGTGAACCTTCAAAACAAACCGTGTAGGGCGTGGCGCCGTTGTGGCGCTCAAGCGCAATATCCACATCACTGCCGGCAGGCACATCGGTAACGGGCGCGCCGTCAAAACGTACTTCAAGGTACTCATTCAATGCAGCCGAGCCATCGCCGCCGGCGCCGGCCTGGTCAGGGTCCGGGGGTGCAAAATCGGGCGGAGAACTACCCAGGGCCAGGTTAATGCCCTCGTTCTGCATGGTTACCTCACCCCTGAGCTGCACAAAGTTGCCGCCCATCAATACATTAAAAATGGGGTCCAGCATGGGCGCGTTGTAATATACCCGCACCAGAATATTCAGCCCTTTTGTGCCGGGGTGGTCGGGCGTACCCTGGAGGTCGTCGGGGTCAACCTGCCCGCGGATTGCCACCCCAAAGGCGCGAGGCCGTGTTTGGTTGGCATCGTAGGCGGCCTGGTTTTGAATGGCCTGCACATCAATGGGTAACCCACGCGCTGCACCAACCGCTACCTTTTTAATTTCGTCGGAACGGTTGAGCGTGTTGGGGGGGTCGCCCGCTTCGAGCATCGGTTTGACCGTCCACGGGTTGCCGGCGGCGTCTAGCGGCGCGCCGGTTACGGCGTAACGCGCCGCCTCGCGGGCGGCGTTCTGCACGGTAATGTAGGCATAAATCAGCCAGCCGGCCTCGATGATGCCCAAAATGACCAGCAGCAGCACCGGCAGAACAAATGCAAATTCAACTAATCCCTGACCTTTTTTCCCTTTTCGCAACACGGTCATACTCCTTATGTGCAGGGTGTGATAATCTTGTCTGTTTTAAAGTCTACGCCAGTTGGAAAAGGATACGGGGAACACGGGTACGACCGGGGACAATTTTAAGATTCATCATTATTCGACATTATTCGACATAATTATACCGATGTCACGAGCCGGACGTCAATGTGACCAATTGACTACCGTTTCTGCTTGCATAAAAACGGGCCTGCAAATACGTTGCAGACCCGTACAAGTTACCGGCTTTTGCAGATGGAGCCGCGGGAATCAGTAGGCCGGCAGCCAGAATTCAACCCGTGTCCCTTTGCCTGCTGCGCTTTCTATTTTCAACTCGCCGCCCAGCATTTCTACACGTTCTTTCATGCTGATTAATCCAATAGTTTTGCGTTGTTCGGCGGCGTACATAGCTTCCTGTACGTCAAAACCACGGCCGTCATCTTCAACTACCACGGTTGCCTTACCCCCGTCAACGTTTAGCGATATCTGGATATGCGTAGACTGGGCGTGTTTTTGAACGTTTTGCAGTAATTGCTGAATAATCCTGAAAATTGTAACCTCGGTGTGGGGCGGCAGCCGTTGGTCGTTGCCGCTGATAGTCAGGTTGCAGGCAATACCGGTTTTTTGTTCATAATCTTCAATGCTTTTCTTCAGGGTAGGATTCAACCCCAGGTCATCAAGCATCATGGGGCGCAGGTCAAAAATAAATTCGCGGACTTTTTGAAAGGTAGATGACACCGCGCTTTTCAGTTCGGTCAATTCAGTTCTGGCGCGCACCGGGTCGGTGTCAAACAGGCGTTCGCAGATTTCGGCCTGCAAAATCAGGTTGGTCAGCGATTGCGCCGGGCCGTCGTGAAGCCGGTTGGCCAGGCTGCGGCGCTCATTTTCCTGCGCGTCAATGATTTTGATGATGCCCAAACCTTCGGCAGTGGGGCCGCTGGGGCCGGCAGCAGCGCCATCATCTACGGCTTCCAGAATGTCAGACGAAATATCCAGCACCTGGCGCAGGCTTTCGGCGTATCGCTTCAGGCCTTCCTGCCGGCTCTGCAACTGCTCAACCTGACCCCGCATCATAAACAACCGCATCTGCGATTCCTGAGCGGCAGTATAAACTTCTTTAATATCCTGCCGGGGCACGGTGTCAATGTTGGCTTCCATGGTGCGCAGTTTGTTTGTGAGATGAGCATTGCGCTGGGCCAGTTTCTCAACCTCAGACGAACTTTGCCGCACCAGAATATCCATCTCACTCAGTTCTTTCTGGATTTGTTCGTATTCCTGACGCGTCAATTCCAGAACTTCGGCCGGGGTTGGCGGCTTCTTTGCGCCTTCGGATTCCCCGGCAGGGAGGCCGGCTTCCAGATTACTCAAACGTCGCAAGCTCATTCAGGTTAACCTCTTTGTGATAACAATAATTAATAATTAATTGTTAATT
>RFJF01000697.1 GCA_003695455.1 Chloroflexota bacterium | reverse complement strand
TTCGCAGAAACTTTGTTCAATGCAGATGTTGGAAGTTGGGGGGCAGAGCGTGGCAAACAGTGTTTTGTTGACTTTGCCCGTTGTTTCTCTGCCACCCGCTATCCGGATACCGGCAGCGTTGAGGATGCAGGCCGGCCAAATGTTTGGCCGGCCTGCATGGTTTCAAACCTAGGCTTTACTTTCGTCAATCCAGACTTCGTAGAGCAGGTCATACGCAGTGGGGTGCCCCTGCACATTCTGGAATTTCTGGTGGGTGATGTTCCACACTTTTTTCCAGAAGCTGTTTCCAATGGGGCCGCGATCCTGCATAATGTCTTCAATCTGGCTCATAATCCCGCGCCGGGCTTCTACATCCAGCGTGCCTTCGGCTTGCCGCAACAATTTTTCAAACTCGTCATCGGTCCAGCGGGTTTCGTTCCAGTTGCCAATGGCTTCTTTGGTATAGGCCAGCGGTAGCACCATGGTGTCCAGCGGGCGGTGAGTCCAACTGGTAATGCCCAAATCTACCTCGGTCCAGCGGTCCCAGTAGCCGCCCGGTTCGGTGATGTCCAGGGTGATGTCAAATCCGGCGGCCTCGGCGGTTTGTTTGAGGGCCTGCGCCAGTTCCGGTTCGTTTTGGTCATTTTTGGTAGCCAGGGTTACTTTCAGCGGCAGTTCGATGCCTTTTTCTGCGGCGTATTCTTCCAGCAGTTTTTTGGCGCCGTCGGGGTCGTATTCGGGGATGGGTTTTTCGGCGTAGGCCGGGTGAACCGGGGCCACGTGGGCATCAATTGAAAGGTCGCCTTCGTTAAAGTAGGCCAGTTGCAGGTTTTTGGCCCGGTCCTGCGCCATTTTCAGCGCGGTTCGTACCCGGTTATCATCCCACGGTTCCAGGTCTACCCGCATCCGCAAAATAAGTGCCTGCGCGGTACTGGCCGGGTACACAGCCAGCCCGGGCACATCTTTGAGCGCCTGCCAATCGCTGGGGCGCGGATCGTACAGTGAATCAACTTGTCCGGATTGCAGGGCGGCCACGCCGGCATCTTTGTCGGTAGAAACGTAGACAATTTTGTCCAGGTAGGGCAGGGGGTCGCCGTCGGCGCCCTTGCGCCAGTAATCTGTGCGCCGCTTGAAGACGGCCCGTTCACCTTCGGCGTACTCTTCCAGCAAAAAGGCGCCGGTACCCACGGGTTGCTTCACGATGTCGCCTTCAAAGTTGCGGGGTAAAATAATGGCCGGGTAGTGGAACAGGTGCTCCGGCACACCAATATTGGGAGAGTCAAGATTCAACCGAATGTGGTAATCGTCAACTTTTTCCACATTCTGAATGCCGCCCAGGTAGGAGAGCAGGCCCAGCATGGATGACCCAATATCTTCATTGAGCCATTCGCCAAAGGTAAACATCACATCATCGGCGGTCAGGTCATCACCATTGTTAAACTTGATACCCTGTTTCAGGTACAGGTCCCAGGTTTTTACATCGTCGCTGGCTTCCCACCGGTCCAGCAGGTAAGGCCGGGTGATGTTGTCAGAGCCGGTTTCGGTCAGGTATTCGCCAATCTGCCGGACAACGTTGGCTCCCTCTACCCATGACAACCGGGCCGGGTGGTCCAGCAATTGCAACTGCATGGATTTTGTCAGAGTGCCGCCGCGCTGAATACCGCCGGACGAGCTGGCCGGGGCTGCGGCTTCACCGCCGCCGGCCGGGGCACCGGCTGGCGCTGCCGGGCTGCAGGCCGCAAGGGTGGCTGCCCCCGCCGACAACCCCAACAGGGTTGCCATCCGCAGAAAATCCCGCCGCGAAATCCGGCCCTGTTGGTACAGGTCGTACGCCTCGGGAATGTAGGGGTGAACGCGTGCCATCTGCTTCTTTGAGATTTGTGGTCTCTTCATTTTTCTCTCCTTTTTGGTTGAAATTTAAATAACTCTTTAGAAAATGACAGAAATTTGTAGAATTGTGGCGCTGAGATGTTAGGGGAATTTGGCAATGTAATCGGTGTTTTTAAACGGGCCGAATACGAAAGAAAGCGTGAGTAGTGGGTGGCAGGTGCGCGCTATTGGACTTGGAAAAAAAGTTTAAAAATGTTAGCGGAAAAAATGGTTTAGGGGTTAGTTTTGGCGGAGCGATTTCCGCCCAATACTCTTTTAATACGATGGTTTTGTTCTGTGTTCTTTAGATAGGTGTGGCTGCAAAACGGTGCAAAATGACTGGAAGGCCGGACAGGATTAATATGCCAATCGTTCTCGCTCCTTTCTGCTGAGTTGGGTTAAAAAGAGACAAATAGAAACATCCAACAATCAGGCCGAGTGCCGTGGGTTGGATTGGTAAGTAACTTTCATTGTTACGATCCATCAAGTGTTATTTGGGGGAACATTAGCGTGCAGATACGATAACATAAAACTAATTTTATTGCAAACAGCAGAAAGTCACGTCTGTTTTACCGGTGGGGGGCCGGTTACCGGACGGGTTCAATAGCAACGGGTTGCGGCCGATTTTGCAGCAACAGTACCACCGCCAACGGAGTCACGCTTACAAGAATACTCAGCCAGCTAATGACCAGGTAGCCGGTGGCGGCAAAAATCAGCCCGCCGCCAATACTGCCAACCCCGGAAATCACATTGATCATTGTATCGGTCAGTCCCTGCACCCGGCCGCGTTCCTCGACGTGCAGGCCGTCAGAGAGCAGGGCACTGCCGGCCACAAAGCAGAAGTTCCAGCCCAGCCCCAGTAAAAACAGGCACACAGCCAGCCAGACCACACTGGCGTTCAGCGGCGCGGTCAGGCAGGCCAGCACCAAAATGATGCTGCCGGCTGCAATCAACGCGTTGCGCCCAAAGCGGTCTACCAGCCAGCCGGTCACAAACGACAACCCAAACATGCCCAGCGTGTGGCCCATAATGACCAGAGAGATGGCCCCCAAACCGTGATTGTGCTGGTGCATGTGTACCGGGGTCATGGTCATTACCACCACCATCGCCAGTTGGCCGCAAACCAGCGCCACGGTGGCAATTTTGGCGCGGGGATCGGCCAGAATTTGCCGGTAGGGACGGTTGGTGGCGGGTGAGACGTGCTCGTGCTCGGTTGGGGTTTTATCTTGCGCCAGTTGCCGGGCCAATTCTTTGGGGTCCGGCCGCAGCAGTAAATTGATAAACACCAGAATTACCCCAAAAATAAGGGCGGCGGCAAACCACGGGCCGCTCAGTTCCGGCAGGTTCATTCGGACTGCCATCTGGCTGGTACTCTGAATAAGCGACGGCCCCAAAATTGAGCCGGCAGTGCCGCCCAGCACCACCCAACTGATGGCCTGCGCCCGTTTGTGTTCCGGGCTGGCTTCGGCGGCGGCGTAGCGACCCTGGTCCAGCACACCTTTGGTCATACCCAGCAAAAACACCCCCGCCAAAAACAGCGGCAGCGATTGCAAAATGACGGCCTGCCCGGCCACCAGCGAGCCGGCGATGCCCAAAATATACCCCACAGACAACCCTTTGCGCCGCCCCACCGAATCCATAAACTTGCCAATGGGGTAGGCCATCAGCGCCGCGCCGGCCACCACCAGCGTTGAGGGTACGCCGGTCCAGCCGGCGCTCCCGCCCAACTCTACCGCAATGATTGAGGCTATGGTAAAGGCAATAATCATGGCCGCCGAAAACAAACTCTGGCCGGCCAGCAGGGTCAACGTGATTTTTCTGGATTGTTGTTCGAGCGTGCGCATAAAAACCTCAAATATTAATTGGAATGACAGATTATAATGGAGAATTATCCAGCCGCCAACAGCGCCAAGCTGATTCGCCGGATTTTATCAGACCTGGCCTAAAGTGTCTGCCCTAACCTGACGACAATATAAGGTACGCGGTATGAAAATTTTGCCTATAGATTTATGGTATAATGGAACAGCGAGCGCAAACCGTCCGGGATTGAGCATATACAAAACTCCAACACCCACGGATATTGGCCGATGACAGCAGTTGAGTGCGGCGGCGGCCGGGCCGGAACCGGCCGCTTTTGCCGCCGGAAAATTTTTAGCAATACCACCCGGTTTGGGGCAACCTTTATCCCGCTGTTGCTGCCATTTTGGATAGATTTCGGCGCTGGCGCCGCCACCGGCCGTGATAATGCAGAAATTGTGCGGGCCGGCACAGACAATTTGTTGTTGCTGGTGCTGCTTGTTCTGCTGGCGGTTGCGGGTTGGATTGTGGCCGGATTTTTGGCCTGGAAATTTACCCGTGCTTCCGGCCGGGCTGTGACCGGGCACCGGCAGGCCGAATTGCAGCTCAAACGCAGTGAAGAGCGTTTCCGGCGGGCAGTTATGGACGCCCCGTTCCCCATTATGATTCACGCCGAAGATGGCCGCGTTGTGCAGATTAACCGGGTCTGGACAGAACTGACCGGCTACACCCCCCAGGAAATCCCCACCATTGCCGACTGGACTGAAAAGGCGTACGGCCAACGCGCCAACCTGGTGCGGGCCGATATTGACCGGCTGTACGGGCTGGATTCCCGCATTGACGAAGGCGAGTATTTTATTTGCACCAAATTTGATGAAACCCTGGTGTGGCATTTTAGCTCCATTCCGCTGGGAGAAGATGCCGGCGGCCAACGGCTGGTTCTGTCTGCCGCCACCGATGTGACACAGCGCAAATCTGACGAAGAGGCGCTGAAAAATTATTCTGAACAATTGACAGACATGGTGGTCCGGCGTACCAAAGAATTGCGCGCTGCGCAGGAAGAACTGGTACGCAAAGAGAAACTGGCTACCCTGGGCCAGCTTGCTGGCAGTGTGGGCCACGAGTTGCGCAACCCGTTGGCGGTTATCACCAACGCCGTCTATTTTTTAAAAATGATGCCCGCCGCCGCTGATGAAACCGTGGCCGAGTATCTGGAAATCATCAATTCAGAAACGCACAAAGCCGAAAAAATTGTTTCGGACCTGCTCAATTTCTCGCGCAAGTGGATTGCCAACCGGCGGCCGGCATCGGCCAAAGATTTGGTGCAGACAACGCTGGCCGCCGTGCCGCCGCCCGAAGATATCTCGGTGCAAACTCAAATTGCAGAAAACCTGCCTGCCGTACTGGTTGATGCGCAGCAGATGGAGCAAGTACTCACCAACCTGCTGACCAACGCCTATCAGGCCATTTCCGGCCCGGGGCAGGTGACGGTATCGGCCCGGCCAAACAACGGGTCGGTGGTGGTAGCTGTGGCCGATACCGGCAGCGGCATTTCAGCCGAAAATATGAAAAAAATATTTGAACCGTTGTTTACCACCAAAGCCCGGGGGATTGGCCTGGGACTGGTGGTAACCAAAAATCTGGTTGAAGCCAACGGCGGCGAAATTTCTGTGTGCAGTGTAGAAAATCAGGGAACCACGTTTACAATTTCCTTGCCTGCTGTGGAGAACCAGCCATGACAAATCCCCAAAAAATTCTGATTGTTGACGACAACCCGCTGATGTTAAAAACCCTGCGCGATATTCTTCAGATTTCCGGCTACCGGGTAGAAATAGCCGTCAACGGCCGGGAGGCGCTGGAAAAAATCAAGGCAGACTCTTTTGGCTGCGTTCTGTCTGATGTTAGAATGCCGGATGTTAGCGGAATTGAGCTGCTGCACGCCGTCAAAAAATCACATCCCAATTTGCCGCTGGTGTTGATGACGGCTCATTCTGAAGATGATTTGGTGCAACAGGCCCGCGCCGCCGGCGTAACGGCCGTTCTGGAAAAACCGCTTAACATGCAATCGCTGTTGTCTTTGTTTGAACAGTTCATCTGACGGCGATGCTGACGTTCAAAGGTGTACCATGACTCTCAAACCAAAAATTCTCATCGTTGACGATGACAAATTTCTCAGAAAAACATTAACCGATATTTTGCGCGCCAAAGGATTTGACCCGATTCCGGTGAGTACAGGCCAGTTAGCGCTGGCCCAGGTTGAACAGGCCGCGCCGGCAGTGGCGCTGATTGATTTGCAACTTGACGACATATCCGGTATTGAGTTGATGGCCCGCATCAAGGCGCAAGCCGCCCCTACCGAGTGTATCATCCTCACGGGCCACGCCTCGCAAAATTCTGCCATCGAAGCCATCAACCTGGGTGCGTACAGCTACATGCAAAAACCGTATGATATGGACCGGCTGTTGCTGACCATTCAACGGGCCGTTGAAACACACAATACTGCCGTGCTGCTTGAACAGCGCGCCGCCCAGTTGCTGCTCATCAACGATATTGGCCGCCAAATTGCCGCCGAACTGGACCTGGAATCGGTGTTGAACCGTTCTGTGCAACTGCTGCACCAAAAGTTTGGCTACCACCACGTGTCCATTTTTACCCTGGATGCCGCCAATCAGGAAATTGAGATGCAGGCCTGTGCCGGTTTGTATGTAGATATTTTCCCAAAAAAACACCGCATCAAACTGGGCCGGGGCATCAACGGTTGGGTGGCCCAAAACGGGCAGCGCCTGCTGGCTAACGACACCGCCGCCGAGCCGCGGTACGTTAACTTTTTCCCCAATGTCATCCCCACCCGGTCAGAATTAAGCGTGCCGATTTCCGCCGGCGGCAAGCTGCTGGGCGTGCTTGATGTGCAAAGCCCCCATAAAAACGCCTTCAC
>RFJF01000696.1 GCA_003695455.1 Chloroflexota bacterium | reverse complement strand
GTGTACGGCAAGCAGAGCGTGCCCAAAGTTCACGAGCAGTTGTTGCCCAACCCGGATTCGCCGTATGCGGCCAGCAAACTGGCCGCCGAAAATTACGTGCGTACCATCGGCCAAATGTGGAACATTGAAACGGTGGCCCTGCGCATATTCAACACCTACGGCCCCGGCCAGCCCATTCCCCCCACCTACCCGCCGGTCATCCCCCAATTTTTGCGGCAAATTTTGGGCCACGGCTCGCTGGTGGTGTATGGCAACGGCTCGCAGAGCCGCGATTTTATTTATCTGGACGATGTGGTAGAGGCAATTATTTTGGCCGCCACCGCGGCCGGCGTGGACCGGGAGGTCATCAACATTGGCAGCGGGGTGGGAACCAGCATCAACCGGTTGATTGAACATCTGGAAAACGTGACCGGCCGGCAGGCGCAAATCATTCACAACCCCGCCACAGCCGGTGGCGTGTCAACCCTGGTGGCCGATACCGAAAAAGCCGCGCGGCTGCTCGGCTTTCGGGCCAAAACTCAATTGAGCGACGGACTGGCCCGGCTCAAAACGCAGGACCCGCAGTTTTTGCCCGCCTAATTTTCCTCAATTTTTTCCAGACCTACCGCCATCAAATAGCCCCGCGCTCGCTCAGTTTTGGGGTAACGGTTGACCAGCTTCCAGAATTTGGGGCCGTGGTTGGCCTGGAGCAGGTGCGCCAGTTCGTGGACAATCACGTAATCGCGCACAAAGGCGGGCATCTCTGCCAGCCGGTGCGAGAGCCGGATGGTTCCGTTAGTGGGGGTGCAGCTTCCAATGCGGCTTTTATTCTGATTGCTCACCCAGCGAATGGATTCCCAGTGCAGTTTGCCGCCAAAATAGCGGCGGTTCAGTTCCTGCGCGCGGCGCTCCAGCGCCGCGTCGTCCAGTGCCGATTTTTGCTGCCGGCGCTGCAATCGCAGTTGCAGGTTTTTGATGATGGGTTGCAGTTCCGCGTCTGACATGCGGGCCGGAGCGCGCACCACAAACACGCCGTCAACCATTCGGGCGCTGACTGTTTTTTTGCGTTTGGCGCTGCGGATAATTTGAACGTCCATGGCGGCTCAACTTTGTTGAAAACAGGATTCAGGGGGCGGGAGTCAGGAATCAGGTGCTTTTCAGCCAAAAGTGTGTAAACTGTGGAAGCAAATTGTACGTGCCGGGGAGTAAGGATTAGGGAGTAAAAAGTAATTGGCCTACTCCGTAATCCTTACTCCGTACTTCTTTTTATCCCAAATTTATCCCAATTTATCCCAAATTGAGTGTGAGTTATGTTTGGGAAAAACGCCGAGGTTACTCGCCGCCTTCACCCAGCAGGCCCACGTGCGAGTGGTCGCCCAGCACAAATTTGTAGGCGCGCGGCCGAATGGGCGAACGGTGGAGGACCACATTGCGGCCAATCAGGCTGTCTTCAATCCGGCGGTTAATGTTGCGAATCTGGCTGTTTTCCAGCACAATTGAGCGCGAAATTTCGGCGTTTTCAAGCAGGCAGTGGTGGCTGATGCTGGTAAACGGCCCCACGTAGGCGTTCACCAGCCGGGTGTCTTTGCCAATAATGGCCGGGCCGCGGACCACGCTGTTGATGATTTCTGCACCTTTTTCCACCGTCACGCGACTGTCTACCTCGCTGTCGCGGTCTACGTAACCCTCAATTTTGGGGGTCAGTTCCTCAAGCACCAGACTGTTGGCTTCCAGCATTTCACCGGGGCGGCCGGTGTCAATCCACCAGCCGCGATGCACGTATGGGTAGACGTTGTACTCATTTTCCACCAGCCATTGAATGGCGTCGGTAATTTCAAGTTCGCCGCGCCAACTGGGCTTGATGGCGTTGACCGCCTTGAAAATGTTGGCATCGAACATGTAAATGCCCACCAGCGCCAGATCGCTGGGCGGTTCTTTGGGTTTTTCAATCAGTTTGACAATCCGGTTGTTGTCGTCCAGCACGGCCACGCCGTACTGCTCCGGCTGTTCCACGCGGGTCAGCACAATCTGGCTGTTGTAATCGCTTTCTGCAAACTGGGCAATCAACGGGCTGATGCCGCCCTGAATCACGTTATCGCCCAAAAACATCACAAAGCGGTCATCGCCCAAAAAATCCTCTGAAATTTTGACGGCGTGGGCCAGCCCCAGCGGCGCATCCTGCGGAATGTAGGTGATGTTCACCCCCCACCTGCCGCCGCGCCCCACAGCGCGTTTGATCTCCTCGGCGGTGTCGCCCACCACAATGCCGATGTCGGTAATGCCGGCATCGCGGATGGATTCAATCACCCGGAACAGCACCGGTTTGTTGGCCACCGGAATCAGTTGTTTGGCGCTGGTAAAAGTGAGCGGGTAGAGGCGCGTGCCTTTGCCGCCGCTTAAAATCAGTCCTTTCATTTGAAAAGCCTCCCCTGAAAATGGTGAATTGTGAATTGTCAATTGCAAATTGTGAATGAAATACATTCAATGGAGCGTCAAAACTTGCTTTGTCGTTCCAAAGGGAATGTCCGACTCCTCTGAAAACAGGATTCAGGGGGCGGGAGTCAGGAATTAGGGGGTGAGTCTCAGGCGTGTCACCCTGAGCGCAGCGAAGGGTCTCCCGGCCGGTAAACTGTGTGAATGTGGAATATACAAATAGCGACTCTGCACGCCCATTTTTGTCCCCGCGCCATTTGCCATTCACTATTCGCAATCCGCCATTCACCATTCATTAGCTGTACTGGAGAGCCGAATCAACGTGGGCGTGGGTCAGCACCGCGCCGATGAGCCGGGCGTTCACTTTTTCAAGCCGATCTTTGGCGGCCTTTACGTGGTCGCGTTTGGTGCTGCCGGCGCGCACCACCAGCAGCACGCCATCTACATTTGAGGCCAGCAGCGAGGCATCGTTGACGGCGATGACGGGCGGCGCGTCAAAAATGACCATTTCGGCCAGGCCGGCCAGTTTTTTAATGACTGCGCCCATTTTTTGCGAGGCCAAAAGCTGGCTGGGGATGGGCGGCAGCGGGCCGCTGGTCAGCACCTGCAAGCTGGTGTTGGGTACGCTGTGCAGCGGCGGCGCGTTGAAGGCGGTCTCGTCTTTGAACAGGCTGGAAAAGCCCTGCTCGTTGGGCAGGTCAAACAGCGTGTGCTGGGCAGGACGGCGCAGGTCGGCATCCACCAGAATCACGCGGCGGCCGCCGTCGGCCATGGCCACGGCCAGATTGGCGACGGCAGTGCTTTTGTCGCCGGTGGGGGCAGAGGATGTGACCAGTAGGGTGTGCAGTTTGGCATCCACGCTGGAAAATTCAATGTTGGTGCGCAGGGTGCGGTAGGCTTCGGCCGCACTCGAGCGGGGGTCGGTCAGGGTAATAATAGCATCGCTGGGCATAAAATTCTCCGAAGTTGGTTAGTTGGCGCCGCGCAAACCGGGCGCCAGCCGGCGCTGTTTTTTGCCGGCAGAGGCGGGTTTATCGCCGGGGGCGGGTGGCACGGCACCCAGTACCGTCACGTCAATGGCGCGTTCCACGTCTTCCGCGGTGCGGATAACATCCATTTCCAGCCATTCAAGAAAGAAGATGACCAGCACGCCCACCAGCGCGCCAAAGAGCAGCCCGGCCAGGGTGTTGATTTGCGTTTTGGGCGAATATTGCTGGTAGCCCAGATTGTAAACGCTGTCCAGCATTTTCACCTCGATGCGGTCACGTTTGTCCTGTTTCTGGTTCCACTGGTCGCGGTCTTCGGCAAATACTTTGGCCATCATATCCACCATGCCCATTGCCACTTCCGGGTCGCGGTCCCGGGCTTCAATGGCCAGGGTAAAGGTGGAGCTATCGGGGTTGACAAAGAGGCGGCTGAGAAAGGTAGAGGTGTCCATGTCGAGCTGGGCGCGGTCAATCACTTCCTGGGCCATGGTGTGGGTGGTGATGCTTTCGGCGTAGTTGCGCAGCAAATCTTTCAGGCTGTTGCTGGAACCCCAGTCGGTGGCGCGGGCGGGAACCACACTCAGTTTGACCGTGGCGCTGTAAATAGGCGTTTGCATTTTGCTGAAGGCGTAGGCGCTGGCTCCGGCAATCAGGGCCACCACAATGATAATCCAGCCCCGTTTGCGCAGTATGCGTAAATAATCGCTAATTTCCATGATTCTGTCCTCTGTTCTGTTCTCTCTGCGGCCAACCTTTATTCGTCATTCGTTATTGATAATTGCTCATTGTTCATTGTTTCGGCACTTCGGCCAGCACGGAAATGCCCATTGCTTCCAGTTCATTTTTGCCGCGCACGCTGGTGTCCAGATAATCCAGCAAAAAGGCGAGCGCAACGCCGGCGACGGCGGCCAGCAGCAGCCGCACCGGCAAATCCAGCTGCTGGGTCAGCGAGCGCGGATTCTGCGCCGGCGGTGAAGGTTCGTCAATCACCTGAATGAGCGCGCCGGGCGTACCCAACTGGCCCAGATAGTGGGTGCTGTCCTGCTCCATGGTGGTTACAATGGCCTGCGCAATATCGGCCAGTTCATCGGGGTTGCCCCAGTTGACGGTCAGGCTCAAAATGCGGTGCTGTTTGCCGCCAATGGTCACCCCGCCGATGCTGCCCGGCGGAATTTGCGCCGCGCTGCCCATCTCTTGCAGATGGCGGTTCACGTCGTCGGCAAACATCTGGCTGCTGACCAGCCCGGTCATATCATCCACCAGATATTCCGAGGAGAGCCAGGCGTAGTAGCTATCGTAATTGAATTGGCCCGGCACTTCCTGCGGCCGAACCCCCACGGTAAAGCGCATGCTGGTGCTGTAGCCGGGCGGCGGCGTTTTGGCCGTGAGCAGGCTAACCGCGCCCACCAGCACCACCAGCGCCACCGGAATCCAGATGCGTTTCCAGACAATCTGCGCGTACTGTTTCAGTTCCATGTTGATTCCATGTGTAAACAGCGTTTTCAGTGTAACACACCGCCGGGCCGGAGTCATCCGGCGATTGGCGGAGTTGCAAAAACACAGTATAAGCGAAATCCCGGTATGTTCAAAATTCAACCGGCAAACGATTCCCACGCGGCGGCCACAAAATCGGCCAGTTCCCGCCGGAAACGATGGTGGCTGAAGCGCTCGGCGTTGCGGCGGATGACGGACGGCTCAAACGAGAGCGTCTCAAATTTTTCCACCGCCGCGGCCAGCGCCGCCGCCGATTGCTCGCGGAAGAAAAGGCCGGTCAACCCCTCAACCACGGTATCCAGCGCGCCGCCGCGGGCAAAGGCAATCACCGGGCGGCCGGCGGCCTGTGCCTCAACCGGGGCAATGCCAAAGTCCTCAAATCCGGGGAAGAGGAAGGCGCGGCAGTTGGCCATCAATTCCACCACCTCGCTCCACGGCAGGCGGCCCCGGAACTCCACCGACGGCCCGGCCATGGCTTGCAGTTGCGCCCGGTCACGCCCATCGCCCACCACCACCAGCCGTTTGTTCATTTGGCTGAAGGCCTGCACGGCCAAATCAATCCGCTTGTAGGGGATGAGCCGCGACACTACCAGGTAGTAATCGGCGGTGGGGCTGCGCACCGGTTGAAAGCGGTCGGTGTTGACCGGCGGGTAAATCACCACCGAATCGCGGCCGTAGTAGGTTTTGATGCGCTGTTGAATATCGCGTGAAATGGCGATGAAGTGGTCCACGCCGCGGTTGCCGCCGGGCGGGGTGGGCTGTGCGGCCCGATAATCCCAGCGGCGCAGGCCGCCAATCAGCGGCGAAATAGCCGCGCCCAACCAGCGGCCAAAGCCTTCGCGGCGGGCGTAGTCGCCGTAGGTCCAGACGTAGCGGGTGGGGGCCAGACAGTAGCAAATGTGCAACTGGCGCGATGTGTGGCGCAGGCCGTGGATGAAGCCGCTTTTGTTGGAGAGAATCACGTCAAAGCCGGAAAAATCCAGACTGCGGACGGCGGCGGGGTAGAACGGCAAATAGGGCTGGTGACGGGTGTGAATGGCCGGAGCGCGGTTGAGCCACGCGGTGCGGATGTCCCAATCCCGGTAGCCGGCGGGCATCTGTTCCGGGCCGTAAATGGTGGTGAAAACCGGCGCGCCGGGATACATTTCCACCAGTTCTTCCAGCACGTTTTCCGCGCCGCCCATCTGGTTCAGCCAGTCGTGGGCCAGAGCAATGTTCATTAATTCAGAGTCCAGAGTCCAGAGTCCAGAATACAGAGTACAGAATACAGATGTCAGCCGCCGGTCATCAATTGACAAGTGGCGAGTGACCGGTGGCAAATGACTCAACGCTACTATAAAAGCGGGGTGGGGAATGGGCAAATTTACGGGGCGGGCGGCGGAACCGCCAGCACAATATCAAACCGCGTTTGCAGCGCCGGTCCGGCGGGGGTACGGGTCTGGTTCAGCGAGGCCACCGGCTCGAAGTATTTGTGGTAGCGGGGCGGAATGAGCGGGTCATCGGCAAAGTGAAGTTCTGCGCCAAACGGGCGGCGCAGGCCGGGGTGATCCACCCGAAAGTGGATGTGCGCCGGCTGAACTTCCCGGTTGACCACGTACGGAGCAGGTTTGACAGTGCGCAGTTCAAAATGGCCGGCGGCGTCGGTGCGGAATCTGGCGCGGTAGGTGTAGGGAATGCTTTGATCGTAGCGGCCGGTTTCATCCACCTGCCACACATCGATCTGCACACCCGGCAGGGGAGTGGTACAATCATTGGCGTAGAGTGTGCCGGAAATGACCAGCGGCGTGCCGCCGGCAAAGGGCGGGGCCAGGGTGGTGGTCAGTGGTGCGTGGGGCAGGTAGCCAAAGTCAAAACTGCCGGGGGTGGTGCGGCACGAATTCGGCGCGGCAAAGGTGGGGGTCGGCAGAACGGCCAGCGCGGTGGCCGTTTTCATCCCCGGCGAGAGCGGGTCCAGCGGCTCGGTCACGCGGTCGGCCCACAGGGTCATTCCCACCAGCCCCGCCAGCCCAAGCACAAAAAACAGCACAGTTTGCAGAGATTGCATGGTAATTCGTCCCCGGTGAGCGCGTGGCGTTTTTGCTCATCTGTGGATATTATTATCGGCAATCCGGCAAAATTCAAGTAAAATGTGGTAGGGAGTAAGAAGTAGAGAGTAGGGATAGTGTGGCACGTGACAGGATTGCAGGTTGCGACATTGCCATTGCCGTTCACTATTCGCCCATTCGATAGTTTGTCCTTCATCCTTTTGCCTTTACCCTTTATTTTATACGAGGAGCAGCCCATGCCTGACGCCGATATTTTATTGACCAACGCCCGCGTATTTACCGCCAACCCGGCCCAACCCCGCGCCGAGGCCGTGGCCGTGCGCGGCAACCAGATTGTCTTTGTCGGCAGCAACGCCGATGCCGGGCAGTGGCGCGGCCCGCACACTCGCCTGATTGACGCCGGGCAGTGCTCGCTGCTGCCGGGATTTATTGACAGCCACTTTCACCTGCTGCAAGGCTCGTACACGTTGGGCGATATCCAGTTGGACGCGGTAGAATCGCCGGTGGAACTGGCGGCGGCGGTGGCCGAATTTGCCGCCGCGCACCCGGCACAGGAATGGCTGGTGGGGCACGGCTTGCACTACTCGGCGCTGCCGGGGCAAACCCTCACCCGCCGCCAACTCGACGCGGTCATTGCAGAGCGCCCGCTCGTTCTCATTTCGTACGATGGGCACACTGCCTGGGCCAACACCGAGGCGCTGCGCCGGGCCAACGTGCTCACCGGTCGGCCGCCGGTCGGCCCCAACAGCCAAATCAAACGCGAAGCAGACGGAACCGCCGCCGGCGAACTGGTGGAGCCGGGCGCGTACAATCTGGTGCTGGATCGCATTCCGCCGCCGGCCCGCGCCCGCAAGCTGGAACTGCTGCGGCAGGGGGCCGCACTTGCCGCCTCGCTGGGGCTGACCGGCGTGCACAACATGTACGGCGATGCCGAACAGATGGCCCTGCTGACCGCGCTGGAATCGCAGGGAGAGCTGCCTCTGCGGGTTTACATGCCCCTGCACATCCGGCCCGGTACGCCGCCGGACGCGCTGGCCGAGGCCGTGCAGATGCGGCAGGATTCCACAGCCAACGTGCGCGGCGGGCTGGTCAAATTTTTTATGGATGGCGTGATTGAAACCTACACCGGCCTGCTGGTGGATGAGTACCCGGCCCAACCCGGCAATCGCGGCGGGGCGCTGTTTGGCGCGGATGAGTTCAACCAATTGGCGATTGAAGCCGACCGGCTGGGTTTGCAGATGGCCGTTCACGCCGTGGGCGATGGGGCGGTGCGCCGCACGCTCGACGGGTTTGCCGCCGCCCGGCAGGCCAACGGCCCCCGCGACAGCCGCCACCGGGTGGAACACATCGAACTGATTCACCCCGACGACCTGCCCCGTTTTGCCCAACTGGGCGTGATTGCCAGCATGCAGCCGGCCCATGCCCCCCTCACCGGCAGCGACCCCGACCCGTGGTTGCGGCGAATCGAACCGGGGCGCTGGGCGTGCAGTTTTGCCTGGCAGACCATCAGGCAGGCAGGGGCGCGGCTGGCGTTTGGCAGCGATTGGCCGGTGGCTTCGGCCAACCCCCTCGACGGACTGTACTTTGCCCGCAATCGCCAACCGTGGGCGCCCGGCCTGCCGGACCAGCGCCCCTCGCTGGCCGAAGCGCTGGCCGGCTACACCCGCGACGCCGCCTTTGCCGAATTTGCGGAATCGCGGCGGGGGCAGGTGCGCCCCGCTTTTCTGGCCGACCTGGTTCTGCTCTCGCACGATATTTTTGCCGTGCCGCCGGAGAATCTGCGGCAGGTATCGCCGCGTCTGACACTCTGCGGCGGGCAAATCACCTTTGAATCACTGTCCGGGTGATTCCTTTTTGGTTCTGGTTTGTCCGGGTCAGGGCATTTGGGGGAACTCAATCCGGCCGCGGGCTTTCATTTCCTGCGGGAGCAGACTGTGGTAAATGTGCGCCTGCGTGGGGGTGGCAACCCCGGCCTCACGGCCCAGCCGAACCACGCCGCCGCACAGGGTGTCCAGCTCCGAGGGGCGTCCGGCCAGTACATCGCGCTGCATTGAGGCGGTGGCGTGCGGCGGCAAGCTGTCCACGTAATTTGTTGATTTGTCAACCAGATTGTCCGGCAGAGCAATGTTGTGAGCGCGGGCCACGGCCAGCACTTCACGCATGGCCTGCTGCCACATCTGCCGGGTTTCCGGCAAACTGCGCCACACGCCCACCGGCGCGCGGGTGATGGCACCCATGCCGCTCCACGCTGAAATCAGCAAAAACTTGGACCACATGGCGGCCTGAATATCGTTGGGGATTTCGGCGATGACGCCCTGCGCCTGCTGAAACGCGCCGAGCAGCCGTTGGGTGCGCTCACTGGGCTGGTTGTCCAGCTCGCCAAAAACCACGGTGGGGTCGCCGCCGGCCTGCCGGATATGGCCCGGCCCCACAATAAAGCTGACAATCCGGCAAAAGCCGCCCACCACCCGCGCGGCTCCAAATACCGACGCCAGTTGGCGCGGTGTTTCTACTCCGTTCTGCAACGGCACAATGAATGTATCCGGCCCCACCAGCGGGCGCAGAGCATCGGTGATTTGCTCAATTTGCCACGCTTTTACCGCAATGATGACCGCATCCACCGGCCCCACCTCGGCGGGGTTGGCGGTGGCCTGCACCGGCTGCACCACAAAATCGCCCTTTAAACTGTTTACCCGCAGGCCGCCATCCAGCATGGCCTGCAAATGCGCTCCACGGGCGATAAACGTCACATCCTGACCGGCCTGCGCCAATCGCCCGCCAAAATAACCGCCCACACCGCCCGCGCCAAAAACTGCAATCCGCATGATGCCCCTCCTGATGAAAAAAACAATGGTGACACGTTTATAACGCAAAAAGTCGCCGGGCACAAATAACACCCGGCGACTCTCCGCCCGCGCAGTAATTTGAATTTACAGCTTGTCCTGCGCCTCTTGCACCAGGTCCGGTACCGGGCGGTTGGTGTTGATGACGGCCAGCACCAGCTCGTCAATCAAAGCGGCCAGCGTGTCCCAGTGGGCCAGCCGGGGCAGTTCGCGAGCGTGGGTGTGCAGGGCGGGCATTTTGTGATAAAAGGGGATGGTCCGGTTCACGTCGGCGTCGGCCCAGGTTGATTTTCGGCAGCCGATGCCGCCCTCCAAGGTGAGCAGTTTGTCCATCGGAGCGGAGACGCAGTGGCGGATGAAGTTGTAGGCCACGTCGGGGTGGGGACTGCCCGCCGCCACGCACAAAATCCAGTAAGCGTTCAGTGATACGGTGTTGCCCCCGGCCTCAAAGGGGAGGGTGGCAATATCTACCTTCCCTTTTACC
>RFJF01000695.1 GCA_003695455.1 Chloroflexota bacterium | reverse complement strand
GTGACGCATATATGCCCTTGGGTCGTAGTACGCGCCATCGGGCGCGCCGTCCGGTTTGGCAAACGCACCGGATACGCCGCCGTAGATGCCTAACTGAACGCGCAGGTAGCGGTAGCCCTGCTCAATGCGCCAGCGCACATTATCCAGCACGCCTTCAACGGTGGGCGCGTCGGCGTGAACGTAAACGTGGGCTGCCTCGCGGCATTTACCACCCAAAAGTTGATACACCGGCATCCCAGCCATTTTGCCCTTGATGTCCCACAGAGCCTGGTCTGCGCCGGAAATGGCGTTGTTCAGCACCGGGCCGTTGCGCCAGTAGCCGTTGACCATCGCCATCTGCCAGGTTTCTTCAATGCGAGACACATCCCGGCCAATGAGAAACGGCTTGAGGTGTTTTTCTATGGCGGCGTGAACGGCATGGTAGCGCTGTTTGAATGTGGCGCAGCCCAGGCCGTACAACCCCGGCTCCGAGGTGATAATTTTGACAATAACCAGTTGAGAAAAGCCCGGTTGGGTGAGAATAGTTTTGACATCTTTAATGGTGATGGGCATGAAAACCTCGAAATGATTGGGAGATTAGAGATTGAAGAAAGAGATTGAGCAGCCTTCATTTTGTTTTTATCCAACGTGCAGAACCTGTCGGGGAAATAACGTGGATTCCAGGTCTGGCCGCAGCAGACGCACCAGCGTTTCAACAAAGTAGTAATCGCCGTAAATCAGGGGATGTTCCATCCAGTTGTGTGGCACAGAGCGAGACCCTTTGAGCAAAATGGCCGGAATACCGGTTTCTCTGGTTGAGTAGTTTTGCCACAAAGAGAGGGTAATTGCTTCTGCTTCGGCGCGCCACCGGGCAGCTAACGTTGCATCTGTTTCACCGGCTTCCAACTCAAGCAGGCCCGCCGCAATTACCGCTGCCGCCGACGAATCGCGGTAGGTATTTGGAATGTCCAGACTGTTGTAATCCCAAAATGGTACTTTATCCTGCGGGGCGTTGGCAATGGCGTATGCGGCTGTCTGGCGGGCGGTGTACAAAAAAAGCTCGCTTCCCGTCCAGCGGTAGGCTTCGGCAAAGCCATACAGCGCCCAGCCCAACCCGCGCGACCAGCAGGTGTTGTGACTTAGCCCCTGATGCGTTTCCTGCCGCAAGAATACGCCTGTGTCCGGATTAAAATCGGCCACCTGAGCAATAGAGCCATCCGGGCGCATGAGCGTGTGCCGGCTGGTGCGGGCGTGCCGCGAGGCAATTTGACCGTATTTTATATTGCCTGTGCGCGCGCTTGCCCAAAAAAAGAACGGCATATTCATCATCAGATCTACATTTATGCGGCCACGTTCGTGGGGCGGCCCGTCAATGTGTCCCCAGGCTTGCATATATTCGCCGCGTGGATTGTATCGCTGCGTAAATGTTTCTACGGCTGTTAAGGCATCCGGTAAAAGAGATTCATCGCCCGTAATGCGATAGCCGAGCACGTTGGACAGGTAAAAGATAAAACCAAGATCGTGGGTATCGGTGGTGTGCTTTAGCCAGGCCAGTTTTTGAGTCCAGGCACGCGCTGCCGTTTCAAAGTTGGAGTCCTGAGTATGGACAGCAGCCAGCCACAACAACCCTGTCCAGAAACCATCTACCCAATGGCTGGGGATACGTTTTTCTTCGGCCGTTACCCACACGCCATTCTCACATCGCTCCGGGAAATAGGTTAAGGTATTGATGTTTTGTTCGATGATATTGAGACTGTAATTAAGGGCTTCTTTCAGTTGATGTGTCAATTAACGTCATCCTTTTATCATTCAACTTTATGTTTGTTATTCTTTTTCGCCTTCATCATCCAGCAAAATTAGGCGCGTCCCCTCTTCGGTAACACCGCCGGCCTGAACAGTTAAAGCATCTTTATATGACCCGTGCAATTCAAAGGTCTCTCTATCTTTAATTTCAGTTGGATCACCAATCACACCATCTTTCGCTGCGATAATGCTGATGACTTCAGTGTACTTTTCCTTGCTGGCCACTTCAGTGATTGTCAGGCCTTTCTCTGATAAAACGAGTCCCAGAGCGACATTCTTGCCTTTATCCAGCTTGGCTACTAGTTGGGCGCTCAAATCGGCGACGACCGTCCGTATCTCGGCATCACTGGCTTTCTTACGCGCCGCATGTAAGAACTTATCACTGGTGGTCAGAGCTATGGCAGATGTGTTGGGTTTAAGAGCCACCCCTAATTGTTCCAGGCTTTCATCCTTGAAACCGGCATCGCCATGTGCGGCTGTACCACCGACAATAGCGCCCGCACCGGCACCTATTACAATACCCGGAGGGCCGCCAAGAATGCCAATGACCCCGCCAATCAGAGCACCAATACCGGAACCTTTTCCGGTGCTCATATCACCCGTTTCATAATAATGAACGCCACCTTCGGCATCTTGACGAATGACCGCTGCGTTCTCAAAATAAACATACTTTAATTCCCTGGCTTCCTTTAACACCTTCAAGGCTTGTTCCCCTGCCTCTTCCCCGGGGAATGCAGCCACCAAAATTCCAACACCTGCTGTTTCCTGATTTTTTTGATTCATGTGTAACCCTCCATAAACTGGATACGCACAACTTTGTTTCTATAAGGAATTGGCAGCCCGTCATTCAACGTTTTTATCCCTAGAGTTACGTATTGCTTTTTTTGTCTTTTCCGAGATCAACGCCAGAAGCACAAAAACAAATACATAGAACGCTCCAAAAAGGATGGGTTCTCCCGGTAGCGGCACAGATTGAGAAGGCAGGGCAAACAGGGATACCAGGATGCTGTTTAGTGCTATGTAAATCAAGGCCACAATAAGCATAATGAGAATATTTTTTAGCAATTCCACTAAATAATCGCTGATGCGTTGCCAGTATGTGTTTTCGTGGGCAGGGCGTTTGGGGGCAATGTTAAACATCATCCGCAGGCCCGGATTGATAATGATGATGTTGAATAACCCCATAACCAATCCCAGAGAAACCACAAAATCGATGATTGACTCTTGCCTGCCCAAATTTGTACCCCAGCCGATGAAAAAATAAACGGCACCGGCGGCCCACCATCGGATGATCAGGGAGATATTTCGATCAGTTAGATATTTTTGAAAACGGTGTGGTTTCATAATTATTGCCATTTCAATCAAGCTTTGACTACTCTGTTCCAACTGAGTACGGGGATTACCAGTATCCCGACCAGATAGATACCGACAGCGATAATCATTAACAACCAACTCGCTCTTACATCGGCCATTGTTAATGTTTCCTGGGCTGCTACATC
>RFJF01000694.1 GCA_003695455.1 Chloroflexota bacterium | reverse complement strand
TTCCCGCGCCGAGCGCACCACCCTGTCCAGCGATAGCTCCAGTTCATCCAGCGTGGGCAGCGAGTAATCCAGCAGGGTGATGTCTTTTTCAAGGTCAGGCGGAAATTTAAGAATGGGCGACAGGATAATCAGGGTTTTGCGGCTCTCTTTGAGCTGGTTGGTGATGTCGCGCAGGCGGCGGATGATGACCGGATGGTCCGGCCCGCCGCGGTCGCTGTCTAAAAACGGGTGAAAATCCTTCAGCACAAAAATAGCGGCTTCCTGCGACTGCGCCACAAAATCCAGCGCCGTTAGCGGGTCACGGGTAGCCGGGTCAATGGGGTGGGTTTGCACCACATCCAGCGGCATAATGCCGTTGGTCAGCGTCCACTCGTACAACTTTTTGCGGCGTTCAATAGCCACCTGCCGCAACATATCCTCAATCCGGCGTTCTTCCCACGAGACAATGTAAATAATGGGGTACTTGGCCCGGGTCAACGTATTCAGTTCGGCAACCCGTTGTGAAGCGAGCATAAATAACTCAGTGTCCGGTGAAATTGGCAAAAATCGTTGAAAAATGCAAATAGACGCAACATTACATAACTACTTGACTATAACATAACTATGTTTAGATGTCAATGAAACCGGCCTGAGTGGCAGGGCCGGCTGAAAGTGCACACAGTTCCCTTTCGGGGCTGGCCAGGCGTGGCGCGGTCTGGGTACGGAATCAAATTGGTCTGCCCGTCACCCTGATATTTGAGCAGCGCCAACCCGATTTTCACGCCCGGCAGCGGTGTGCTATCATTCAGTTACCAGACACCAGATTCCGCAATCAGGAGGCTGAATGATGGACGTGAAGCGTGCAATTGTGATTGTGCTTGACAGCGTGGGCATCGGTGAACTGCCGGACGCCGCCGCGTTTGGCGATGTGGGCAGTAACACGCTGGGCAACATTGCCCGCGTTACCGGCGGGCTAAACCTGCCCAATATGGAAAAAATGGGACTGGCGAACATTGCCGCCCTGCAGGGGCTTGCGCCGCAGCTCAAACCCGCCGCCGCCTACGGCAAGCTGGCCGAGGTTTCCGCCGGCAAAGACACCACTACCGGCCACTGGGAATTGATGGGCATTCACCTGCTGCAACCCTTCCCCACTTACCCCAACGGTTTTCCCGCCGAGGTGATGGACGCCTTTGAAGCGGCCATCGGGCGCGGCTGGCTGGCTAATTACCCCGCCTCCGGCACGGTCATCATTGACGAATTGGGTGAGGAGCACATGCGCACCGGCAAGGTAATTGTTTACACCTCGGCCGACAGCGTTTTTCAGATTGCCGCCCATGAAGAAATCATCCCCGTGCCGGAACTGTACGAGATTTGCCGCGCCGCCCGCAAGATTTTGCGCGGCCCGCACGAGGTGAGCCGGGTAATTGCCCGGCCGTTTGTGGGCCAACCCGGCCATTTTGAACGCACCGCCAATCGCCACGATTTTTCGGTGTCTCCGCCGGAGCCAACCCTGCTGGATTCCATCAAAGAGGCCGGGTTGATGGTTTACGCCGTGGGCAAAATTGAAGATATTTTCAACGGGCAGGGCATCACCGATGCCGTTCACACCCAACACAACATGGACGGCGTAGATAAAACCATTGCCGCCATGCGCCAACGCCCCGAACGCGGCCTTATTTTTACCAATCTGGTTGATTTTGACGCCAAATTTGGGCATCGCAACAACCCAACCGGCTACGCCAACGCGCTGGAGGAATTTGACCGGCGGCTGCCGGAAATCACCGCCGCGCTCCAGCCGGATGACCTGCTGGTCATCACCGCCGACCACGGCAACGACCCCACCTACCCCGGCACCGACCACACCCGCGAGTACGTGCCTGTGCTGCTGACCGGGGCGTCCGTGCGTGCGGGCGTCAATTTTGGCGTGCGGCCCACCTTTGCCGATTTGGCCGCCACCCTGGCCGACGCGCTGGGCGTGGCCCCGCCGCCGCAGGGAACCAGCTTCAAAAATCTGATTCTAGAATAAACCGGCATGGAGCAGACTCGCAATTTTGCCACACATCGCATCATCGCGCCGCTGAAAACCACGTATATTTTTTTGCGTGAAACAATAGATGAATGGAGCAACCTGTACCCCTCGCGGATGGCGGCGGCGCTGGCCTTCCGCGGAATTTTCTCGCTGTCACCCATTATGTTTATTGTTGCCACAATGGTTGACGTTGTGCTGGGCGGGCGCGTTGCCACGGCAGAATTCAGCGCCACCCTTGAGCAAATTTTGGGGCCGGAAATTGCAGGATTGATTGAATCCAGCCTGGCCAGCACCAGTTTTGGGCCGTCATCCACGGACCACATCATTGCCGCCCTGATTGGGTTGGGGGTCACGCTGTGGGCCGCCACCTCGCTGTTCAACGAGGTCAAGCTGTCGCTGAACACCATTTGGGGCGTGCCGTACGCCATGTCACGGGGGATTTTCAATTTCATCCGCAACCGGCTGATGGCGCTGGCAACCGTATTTGGGCTGGGGCTTCTGTTTTTGCTGATTGTGATTGTCAACACCGTCGTCTCGCTGCTAACCACCCTGCTGCGGCTGGATGCCCTGCTTCAATTGGGCGCGGCGCTGGCCTCGTTTGCGCTGCTCATCCTGCTCATCGCGCTCCTTTTCAAATTAATGCCTGATGTTGACATAAAATGGCGCGATGTATGGCTGGGTTCGATTGTCACCGCGCTGATGATGACCATTGGTATCTCGCTGATTGGGATTTACCTCTCGATCAGCAGCGTGGGCAGCGCCTACGGCGGCACCACCGGCGCGCTGCTGGCAACGCTCATCTGGCTCTACTATTCGGCCCACATTTTTGTTTTTGGGGCCAAGTTCACCCAGTCGTACGCCGTGCGATTTGGCTCGCACGCGGCCAAACAGCCCGAAACCGCCCCGCAACATGGATAAACGCAAACAAACCGGCCAACGCGGCGAGGACATCGCCGCCGCCTATTTTCAGGCGCAGGGGTACACCATTATCCGGCGCAACTGGCGCTGCGCCACTGGCGAACTGGATATTATTATGGAACGCGACGACACGCTGGTTTTTGTGGAAGTCCGCACCCGCACCGGCAGCCGCTACGGCACACCGGAAGAAAGCATCACCCCGGCAAAACAGGCCCGTCTCATCGAACTGGCCCACGCCTATTTGCAGGAAACCGGCGCGCCGCATCACCGATGGCGCATTGACGTAGCCGCCGTCCGGTTGAACCGCGGCGTGCCCACCATCAACCACCTTGAAAACGCCGTCGGCTGGTAAATCAAGAATTAAGATTCTTAAAATCTCCAAATTTCCCCAAATTCAGTAAGAAAAACACACAAAAAAGAGACCCCCCCGGTTACGGTGATGTGCCACAATAGGCATTGAGGCTTAAATCCAACCCAATATTAGGAGGGAGACAATGGTGAATTGCCATCGCGGCATTGGCCGCGTCGCTGTTGTGTTTCTGTGGGGGGTGTCAGTTGTACTCGTTTGGCGGCTGGGAGCCGTCGCTCGCGCCGCGCCGGTTGCGCAATTACCGGGAACCGTGGTCATCAATGAGATAGCCTGGGGAGGAACCGCGGCCAGCGCAAGCGACGAGTGGATTGAGTTGTACAACACCACTTCACTTCCCGTTGACCTGACCGGCTGGGTGATTACCAGCACCGGCACGTTGAATATTCCGCTGGATGGAAAAACCATTGCGCCGAACGGCTACTTTCTCATTGAACGCACCGACGACAACACCGTCAGCGATGTTGCCGCAGACGTGACAGCCAGTTTTGGCCGGGGGTTGAGTAACAGCGGCACCGGGCTGGTGTTGTCGGCCGGCGGTGTGACCGTTGACACCGCCAACATTACCGGCGGCGCGTGGCCCGCCGGGAGCGGCAGCCCCGGCTACTTCACCATGGCCCGGCTCGACCCACTTGCGCCGGACACGCCGGCCAACTGGACCAGCAACAATGGCCTGTACCGCAATGGCTCGGATGCCGGCGGCAACCCCATCAACGGCACCCCCGGCCAACCCAACAACTCCGGCCTGCCGCCAACCCCAACGCTCACCCCAACCGAGACGGCCACCCCGGCCCCATCTCCCACAGAAACAGCCACCCCCGAACCCACGCTGACTGCCACGCCTCTGCCCACGCCGCCGCCGGACCTGCTCATCAGCGAAGTGCTGTACGATGGCACAACCTCGGCCACCGAAGGCGACGAATTTGCCGAAATCTGCAACGCCGGCGCGGCGGCGGCCAACCTGACCGGCGTCAAACTTGGCGACGAAGAATCGCCCGGCGGCGGTGAAGGGATGTTCCGTCTGCCGGATGGAATGACGCTCCCGCCCGGCGGCTGTCTGGTCATCGCCAAAAATAGCGCCGATTTTACCGCTCGCTTTGGCACGCCGCCCGATTTTGAAGTGAGCCAACTTGAAAAATATTCAGCCTGGGGCAGTGGAAGCTGGTCGCTGGCCAACGATGGCGACGAACTGCTCCTGCTTGGCCCGTCCGATGAAATAC
>RFJF01000066.1 GCA_003695455.1 Chloroflexota bacterium | reverse complement strand
TGCTCCACCGGATACTTAAAATTGACCAAAATACACTAACATCGCCCCAATTGCGCGTAATTTTGGTGGGTGGAGCAGAAGTATCACCCCAATTGGCAGATTCGTGCCGCGAACTAAACTTGCCCGTGGCCGCCACCTACGGGCTGACCGAAGCTGCGTCACAGGTGGCAACCGCCGCCCCCGGCGATACCCGCCGCAAGCCCGGCAGCGTGGGCAAACCGCTGTTGTTTTCGGCGGTGCGGGTGGCAGACCCCGCCGGAAACAGCCTGCCCGCCGGAGAAATCGGCGAGATTGTGGTCAGCGGTCCCACCGTGATGGCCGGCTACTATCGCCAACCGGACGCCACCCGGCAAGCTCTGCGCCACGGCGAGCTGTTCACCGGCGATTTGGGGTATCTGGATGCAGACGGCGACCTGTTTGTGGTTCAGCGCCGCAGCGATTTGATTGTCAGCGGCGGTGAAAACGTGTACCCTGCGGAGGTGGAGCGCGTTCTGCGCAGCCACCCCGCCGTGGCCGATGCCTGCGTCGTCGGTTTGCCGGACCCGGAATGGGGCCAGCGCGTGGCAGCGATGGTTGTTTGCGCAAAACCTGTGGCTAAAGCGGCCCTGCGTGACTTCTGCCGCCAACAGTTGGGCGGGTACAAACAGCCGCGCCTCTTTAAATTTGTAGAATCACTGCCGCTGACGGCATCGGGCAAAGTTCACCGTGATGCGGTGCGGCGGCAACTGGAGTTGGAAAATGACAACCTTGACAAGCGTTGAGTCTTCTCTGCGCACCCGGCCCGTGCCGGTTGGCCCGGACTTGGTCATCGGCGGGCAGGCAGTGGTGTTGATGGCCGGCCCCTGCGCCGTGGAAAGTTACGAACAAACCCGCGCCGCTGCGGAAGCCGTGTGCCGGGCCGGCGGTAAAATTTTGCGCGGCGGCGCATTCAAGCCGCGCAGCTCGCCCCACAGTTTTCAGGGATTGGGGCGCGCCGGGCTGGAAATTCTGCGGGCCGTGGCCGATGAGTTCGGCCTGCGGGTCATCACCGAGGCGCTGGCCGTGGAACACGTGCCGCTGGTGGCAGAATATGCCGACATCATCCAGGTTGGCAGCCGAAATATGCAACATTTTCCCCTGTTGTGGGCCGTGGGCGAAACCCAAACGCCAGTGCTCCTCAAACGGGGGCTGATGTCTACCGTGCAGGAGTGGCTGCTGGCCGCCGAACACATTGCTCACCGCGGCAACCACAACATCATTTTGTGCGAACGCGGCATCCGCACCTTTGAAACCGCCACCCGCAACACGCTTGATACCAACGCCATTGCGCTGGCCCGGCAGTTGAGTCCCTACCCGGTTATCGGCGATCCCAGCCACGCCACGGGCCGCGCCGACCTGGTTCTGCCCGCCGCCCGCGCGGCCATCGCCGCCGGGGCAGACGGCCTGCTGGTGGAAATTCACCCCAACCCCGCCGCCGCGCTGTCAGATGCAGACCAATCACTGCCGTTGGGCGCTTACCCTGAATTTGTGCGTCAAGTTGGGAAAATTGCGGCCGCAATGGGGAGAACTGTTGAATAAAATGACCAATGTGGTGTTGATTTCCAATTACGAGCTGGGCCGCCAGCCGTTCGGGCTGGCCTCTCCGGCGGCGAGTCTGCGTGAGGCCGGGGCCAATGTTCGCTGTCTGGATTTGGCGGTGGAGCCGGCAGATTTGGCCGCGCTCCGGCAGGCGGATGTGGTGGGTTTTTACGTACCCATGCACATGGGCACGCGCATGGCCGCGCCGATTATCCCGCAGGTGAAAAAGCTCAACCCGCAGGCGCATCTGGTTTGTTTTGGCCTGTACGCCCCGATGAATGAAGAATATTTGCGGGGGTTGGGCGTGAGCACCGTGCTGGGCGGCGAATTTGAAGCCGGCCTGCTCAGCGTGGTGCGGCGCGTGCAAAACGGAACCGCCGCCGGCCCCCAGCCGGAGCCGGTGGTCTCGCTGGCGCGGCAGGATTTCCGGGTTCCCGACCGGCGCACGCTGCCCGGTTTAGAAAAATACGCTCAATTAATGGTTGAGCCGGGCCAAACCCGGCTGGTGGGCTACACCGAGGCCAGCCGGGGCTGCAAGCACGTGTGCCGCCACTGCCCGGTAGTGCCGGTGTACGGCGGGCGGTTCCGGGTAGTGCCGCAGCCGGTGGTGCTGGCCGATATTCGCCAGCAGGTGGAAGCCGGCGCGCAGCACATCACCTTTGGCGACCCCGATTTTTTCAACGGGCCGGG
>RFJF01000693.1 GCA_003695455.1 Chloroflexota bacterium | reverse complement strand
GAAGTAATATCTGTTTGATGTGCAATGAGTTGGTGCAGCGGGTGGGTTAGCTTTTGGTCCCCCATAACCAGCGCGCCCCGCAACCTTTTGCGGCCAAGCATTAGCCGGATGCGGTTGATTTCAAAATGGCTCTGGGCCACAATAGAATCGGGGAGTTGCTGCCAGGCTTCGCTTTCGCCGCGGACAATGCCCACAATATCGTCATCGGCAATATTTTGCCCGGCAGCGCCGATGATAGCGGTGGTCAGTCCGGTCAGCCGGGTTACGTTGAGCGCCACCTCTTTTTTGTAGGGGTGGCGCGCGCCGGCCATGTTCAGCCCGGCAGTTGCGCCCTGCGCCCGCGCCGTGGGCCACAGCGTATCCAGCACGGCCTGCCCGGAAAAGGGGTCAAACACCTGTGCTACATCGCCGGCGGCAAAAATGTTGGGAATGCTGGTTTGCAAATATTCATCAACCAGAATTCCGCGGTCAATCTTTAACTCCAGCGATTTTGCCAGTTCCAGGTTGGGGCGCACACCTACCGCAATGGCTACAATATCGGCCTTGAACTGTTCGCCGGTGGTGGTTTCAACGGCGGCAACCTTGCCCTTTTTGCCGATTATTTGGGCCAGTTGGCAATTGTGGCGCAACTGAACGCCATCGTGCCGCAGTCGTTCTTCTACTATTTGCGCTTCTGTTTCATCCAGCACGCTGCGCCAGTAGCGATTGCTGCGCAACAGGTAAGTGGTTTTTACGTTCCGGGCGCGCAATCCTTCTGCCAGTTCCAGCGCGGTAATGCCGCCGCCCACCACAATGGCGCGTTTGGCGCGTTTGCACAATTTGAGAATGCGCCGGGCATCGTCCAGGTTGTCCAGTTTAACCACGCCCTCCAAATCTGCGCCGGGCAGCGCCAACTGAACAGCCTGCGAGCCGGTTGCCAGCAGCAGTTTGTCAAAAGGCAGTTGTTGGCCGTTATCCAGCGTTACCCGCCGGTTGTGCGGGTCAACGGCCGTAACCCGGGCCTGAATGGTGCGGAACGGTTGCGTTTGGGGTAGAAAGAGTTGTTTTTCCGGCAGTTCGCCGGTGAGGTAGTAGGCCAGACCGGGCCGCGAGTAAAAATTGTGCGGCTCGTTGCCAATGAGCAGAATGTTGCCGGACGGGTCCTGCCGGTGAATCGATTCGGCAGCGGCCACGCCCGCCACGCCGGTTCCCACAATTACGTAATTTTGTGACATTGCTTTACCCCGCAATTGGTGATTCAAAGATGTTGCTGCGGCCAAAACTGAGCACCCCGCGCGGGCAGCGGGCCACACATTCGCCGCAGGTCAAACAGTGGCTGTCTTTTACGGGTTTGCCCAGCCAGGCGTGCTGCCGTACGTCAATGCCAATGGGGCAGTTGTAGGAGCAAATACCGCACTGCACGCAGCGGGTGTTGTCGGGCAAAACCCAGCTCTGAGACCGGGCCTGATGGCCGACGTTTTCTTTTTTTAACCATTTAAACCAGTTCATTGAGGCTCCTTGTAAAAACAGGATTCAGGGGCCGGGAGTCAGGAATTAGGGGGTATGTCACCCTGAGCGTAGCGAAGGGTTTTCCCGGTTGGTAATTGGTTTTCATTCATCGGTGCCGCGCCGCATGGGCATCACGCTAATATTTTCGGCACGGCTGCACACGGCTTTAGTGTGGTGCAGGCTGTTTTTTCATTATATTCGATAATCCTGGATTGTCATTTTTTTGCGATAATTGTCACAAGGCGGTAACAAAAAAATGCCCTGAAGGGATGGATGTCCCTTCAAGGCTGGCGGCGGGCCGGATTTTGTGTTGAAAATGTTAAGCAGCGTACCCGGCGGGTTCAACCCGTTCCAGCAGGGGGGGCATACCGTCGGTGTACAAAATGGTGGATTGAGCCGTAAAAATCACACCTTCAACGCCGGGCAGGCGGTTCAGATAATCCAGCCCGGCCTCTGCGCCTAAAATGAGCGCCACTTTGGCAAACACTTCGGCCAGCACGGTGCGGTCTGCAATGGCTGTTACAGACAGCGCATCGGTTTGGGCGGGCAGCCCGGTGCGCGGGTTAATGAGATGGTGCATCGCCCGGCCGTTTTGCTGCCAGCGCCGCCGGGCAATGGTTGATGTGGCCAGCGCCTGATGCCGCAGATACACCTGCGCCATGCTCAGTTCCGGGTGCAGGGGGTGTACCAGGTCAATCTGCCAGCCGCGCGTGCCGGGTGGAGATTGGTAGGCGTAAATATCGCCGCCGGCATTGACCAGAAATGGCCCCAAACCTTGCAGCCGGTCGGCGGCGCGGTCAACGGTCCAGCCTTTGCCCATGCCGCCCAAATCTAACTTTAGCCCCACGGGGCGGTGAATCCGGCGGGCAGGCCGGTCAACCTGTACGGACCGGTATGTGAATGGCGGCGCGCTGGTTTGGTCATTGTCCGGAGTGGCGGCTTCCAGAGTTCCCTGAGAAAGCGGCAGGGGCGTGGAAATCAGCTCAAAGCTGCGGTCATAGCCGGCCTTTTCCAGCCGCGAGAGGATGGTGGGGTCGTACAAGCCGTTAGTGATGTCTGCCAGCCACAGGGCCATTTCTACAGCGCTGATGAGCGTGGGGCTGGCGGAGAATGTTTCTGTTGGGCAGGCATTGAGCCGTGAAAGCTCGCTGGTGGGCAAAAAACGGGAGAGCCGTTTTTCAAAGCTGATAAAAAGGTGTTCCACATCAAGCAGAACGGCGTCATCGGTTTGGCTGAAAAGGCGGGTGAAAATATTGGTGTTCATGGCCCTGAAGGCGTGGTGGTTCCATTGCCAGGTAGAGGGTGAAATTTGGTGTTGAACGGCAAGCATGGTGTGGTATCCTTGTTTGGTATTGGCAGGTTGAAGTTGGTGGCCCGATAAGATACCCGTACTTACCGGGCCGTAAAGAAGGCGTGGGCGCCCTGATTGAGCCTTCCTGTTTACCTTACGTTATCAAAATTTGGTGACATTTTTGTGAACTGAAAATGAGATATTTTTCATTGTTGCCGGCTGTTACCGGGCCGTTAAATCGTCGCTAAATCATCGGGAGCGGCAAAACGGTAGCCCACGCCTCTTACGGTTCTAATGTATTGGGGCCGGCTGGGACATTCTTCTATTTTCTCACGCACCCACCGGATGTGAACATCCAGCGTGCGGGTATCGCCCAGCCAGTTTACGCCCCACACCCGGTCCATTAATTCTGCCCGGCTTACCACCTGCCCGGGCCGGGTCATCAGGGCGGCCAGCAGGTCAAACTCTTTTTGGCGCAGCGTTAATTCTTTGTTGTGCTTGTACACTTTGTAGGCGGCGGTATCAAGCAGCAGATGCCCAATTTGAATTTGCGTGCCGCGCCCGGTTCTGGCAAACATGATGCGCCGGAATATGGCATTGATTTTGGCAATCAGTTCCCGGCAATTGATGGGCTTGGGCAGGCAATCATCGGCGCCCATTTCCAGCCCCATAATGCAATCTGACGGCTGGCCTGTATCGTACAAAACCATGATTGGCACCATGCTTTCCTCTCGAATGTGGCGGCACACATCCCAGCCATCCATGTCCGGCAGGGTAGAACCCAGCAGAATTATTTCCGGCTTCAGGCTGCGCGCCGCTTCGATGGCCTGAGCGCCGGTGTGCGCCACGGCAGTTTGAAAACCTTTCTCTGCCAGGCAGTGTTCAAGTGGTGCGGTTGAGTGGGGGCCATTGTCAACAATGAGTATGGTGTCTGGTCTGTTCATTAGGTCCTCATAGCGGGCGGCGGCAGTGCGCCCCGGGTCTGGAAAGCATCTTTCTCCGGTGCTGCAAAACCCATCAAATTTACCTGATTTTAAAGTGCAACCCGGCCATTGGGCCGGATGGAGCATGTTGTTTGTTCAAAGCATTTGCTGTGGTCAGATTAGCAAACTGGCATGACGTTTTGATGAACCAATTATGACAAAATTTTCATAATTCGGCGGCGGCGCCGGCAAAAGAAAAAGACCTCGTGCAAACCGAGGTCTACCGGATGCTGCCGGACATACCTGCCGCCGGAAGCGGTGGCGGCGGCGCAGGAACGGGGTGAATTGTTGGATCTGGATTCGGAGGCGGCCCGGATTTTGGGCCGGTGTGGTTGAAACTACCGCGATTTTGGGGGTTGCAGGGAGTAGGTGCGGGGCAGGGCCATCACAAAGGGGCAGGCCGCCGGGCCGGGGCAGGTGTGGCCGCAAACGCCGGCGCTGCTACACGAATCGGGCGCAGCAGGGGCGTCGTCATCCATTTTGAGCCGGCCCTTGCGCACCCAAAACTGCACCATTCCGTCGAGCGCGCTCCGTTCGATGCCCAGCTTGCGGGCCAGCGCGTTCAAATCCACCGCGCCCTGCGCGGCCTGAATTTC
>RFJF01000065.1 GCA_003695455.1 Chloroflexota bacterium | reverse complement strand
TTGGCGCGCCAATTTATCCGCCGGAGCGCGGGCCGGAGATTTACGGCGGCGGGTACGTTGCCATGGTGCTGTACGCCGAAGAGAAACGAATAACGCTCAAGTACACCCGCGACGACAACGTCATTAACGGCTACACCGTGCATCTTGAAAATGTGTGCGTGGACCCCAATCTGCTGGCTCTGTACCGCGCCCAAACTGATGCCACCGGCTTGCACACCACGGGCCGGCTGCCGGCGCTGCGCAACAACCAGCAGCTTGGCACGGCGTTTCGCGGCGGGGCCAAAGTCGCCATTCGGGATGTGGGTTCGTTTATGGACCCCCGCTCCCGGAAAGATTGGTGGGTGGGTTATTAATTTTTTTGGGAGTCGGACAGTCTTATTCGGAACGACAACAAAGTATGAAAATTAACATTTTACTGGCCGGGAGACCCTTCGCTGCACTCAGGGTGACACACCTGAGACTTACCTCTAATTCCTGACTCCCGACCCCTAAATCCTATTTTCAGGAGACCCGAACATTTCTCGTTGGATAATTCGCGCCGGAATTGCGCTGGTGCTGGTGGGTGTGGGCATGGGACTGCTCGGTACATCGCTGCTGGGGGCCACGCTGTTTTCGCAATTTATCTGGCCCGACCCGCAAACCGACCCGCAAACCGAACCGCAAAGCGGGCCGGCTGACGCGGCCGATTGCTCCACCGGCGCCGATTGCCGCCGGCCGGTGCAGTTTCGGGTTGAGCCTTCACCCGGCGCAACCGCTCAAAATACATCAACCCCGCTGCCTACGGCTACCGGCGTGGCCCGGCTGGAAAATGCGCCCACCCGCACACCGCTGCCATCGCTAACGCCGCCCATCACCGTCACAACGGGCCTCACCGCCACCGACGTTATTTCTGCCGTTTCGCGCCCGGTCACCGTGACCGTCACGCCGGCAGTTGCCGCACGGAGCACCGCCACATCGCCCGTCCAACTGGCCGCTGTGGAACCGTACACGCTGACCCGGCAAGTTGCACCGCCGCCCGCGGCCCAGCCCACCGCCACGCCGCCGCAGCAGCCCACCTGCCCGCTCACCTCGACGGCGCAGTTTGATTTGATTCCCATCGAGGGAGTGTCCGTCCGCGACCATCCCGACGCGGTTCACGGCGATTTGAATCTGGCGCTGCGGGGCTTCATCCCCGTGGACGCGCCGCTACATCAGGTAGAATACAGCGGCAGCACCGATTCTGACGCGCCTCGGCTGCACGGCCTGTTTGAACCCAACCGGCAGGCAGAAATTACGGCTGTGTTCCGGGTGAACAACTGGATTTGGGAGCCGGCCCAGTGTGGCGGCCACCCGCGCGGCTGTCCCGGCCCGCCCTCAGAAAACTACTGGCCGGTCACGCTGGTTGGATTGGCTGCCACGCCGGGCGAGACCATCTACCCGCCGGAGCGCGGCTCGCAAATTTACCCCGGCGGATACGTGGCCCTGGTGTTGTACGCCGAAGAAACCCGGCTGACGCTGGGCTACACCCGCCGCGATGTGGTGAGCGCCGGATACGTGGTGCATCTTGAAAATGTGTGCGTGGACCCCAACCTGCTGGCCCTGTACCGGGCACAAATGGACACCGATGGCTGGCACGCCTCCGGGCAGTTGCCGGCGCTGCGCAACAACCAGCCGCTGGGTACGGCGCTGGACGGAAACATTGGCGTGGCTGTTCGGGATGCGGGCACGTTTATGGACCCGCGCTCGCAGAAAGATTGGTGGCGATAAACCGGTGACGGCTGCCCGCGAGGTACGATGAAACTAACCCCAACGCTGCTCATTAACGCCTACGCACAGGGCGTGTTCCCGATGGCAGACCCGCGCGACGGGAACATCTACTGGTTTGACCCGGACC
>RFJF01000692.1 GCA_003695455.1 Chloroflexota bacterium | reverse complement strand
GTCCGCATCCGTTCCGGGGTGATGCCGCCGCCAAAGAGCGTCACCAGCGGCCCGTCCAGCGGCAGATTGTGCCGGGCGCGCATATCGGCCATTGGTTTGGGTTCCATAATTTGCAGGTTGACGGGGATGCCGGTGACGTGCAGGAGTTTCTCATCTACGCCGCGAACCAAAAATTGGAGGCGGGTGATGTCGCCGGGCAGAAAGTAGCCGTTCACGCCAAAATTAAACCAGGTGCTGTGGGCAATAAAATCGGTGACGGTCACGTACAGCGGCGTGTTCAGCCGGCCCTCTTTTTTGAGGTAGCTGATGAGCATCGCCGGGATTTGCATGGTACACACAATTGCATCCGGCGCCGATTCCTGAATCAGTTTGGAGAGTTTGCGCAGAAAGGGGCGACCCAACTGGCCCAGCAGCATGTTGCCGCGGATGGAATCTTCCAGGTCGTCGCTGTCTGATTCTTCAAAAAACATGCGCCACAACTGCGGCGCTTTTTCGCTCATTTGCAGGTACGATTTGTTGAGCGTGGAGCGCAAAATGCCGCTGGCGTAATCGAGCGTGTCTTCCACCTGAACATTGTCAACGCCGAGCCGTTGGAAGGCCTGGCCCAGCGATTGGGCCGCGCTGACGTGTCCGGTTCCCAATGAGGCGTGCAAAATCAGGATTTTGGTCATTTTTTTCTCCTTTGAATCAGGATTCAGGGGTCGGGAGTCAGGAATCAGGGGGGAGTCTCAGGTATGTCACCCTGAGCGCAGCGAAGGGTCCCCCGGCCGGTAAATGTTAATTTTCGTTCTCGTTGCTGCCGAGGGCGTAAAAGACCGTGACACTATTTCAACCCCGATGTCAGGCCGGGTTGGTCCTGCCCCGGCTCTTTGGGCGGCGGCCCGGACGTAATAGACAGGCCGCGCCGCCAGGCATCTCCCTCTTTGCCGATGGGTTCGTGGGTGAAGCGGTAATCATTTTTGCGAATAAATTCGGCCATCTCGTCATTCAAATTTTGCCAGATTTGACGCTGAAGCGCAACCAGCGTATTCAGTGGCGCGCCGGACTTCACCTGTTCCAGGGTGCGGATAAAATGAGACAGGCACAGCCCCTCGGATTGCCGGAACGCCTCTTCCAGCGAATCGGGGCCGGTCAGACCGGCGGCCAGCGTGGCAACGTAGCCCTGCTCCACGGGCCGCATCCCGATGCAGACCGGGCATTCGGCCTGGGGCAGCAGCTCGGCTACCAGTTTGGGCGCTGCCCCTTTGCCGGGCAGATTGAGCGCCTGCCGCAACTGCCGCAACGGCGACCCGCTGCCGCCCGCCGCGTGGCGGTCAACCGTTTCCAGCAGGGTATCCAGTACGCTCTTCATTAAAATGGTGATGCCCAACGCCGCGCCGCCGCGCACCAGCATCCAGCCGTGGCGGTGGCAGTAGCCGCGCGCCGCCTGCAACGGCTCCTGGTTGCGAGGGTCGTTCACCATTTCCCACAACATTGAAACCACGTAGGCGTTGGCGGCCTGCTCTACCACCCGGCACAGGGCGCAGCCGGGCCAGCCCAGCGCGTCGCGCAAATCGGACGTGTAGGGAATCTTATCGGGGTCGCGCGGGCGGGCCATGTTACGGCTCAATCTCGGCCACGGAGTTGAGAATCCGGCCGGGCTGGTAGGGGTAGCGGGCCACATCTTCGCGGCGGGTCACGCCGGACAGCACCAGAATGGTATCCATGCCGCTTTCCACGCCGCCTTTAATGTCGGTGCCCATTGTGTCGCCCACCATCACCGTGTCCTCGGAATGAACGTTGAGGTAATTGAGCGCGGTGCGCATCATCAGCGGGTTGGGTTTGCCCACAAAGTAGGGGCCAACGCCGCCGGCCTTTTCAATGAAAGCGCAGGTTGCGCCGCAGGCCGGCACGTACCCCTCATCGCCGGGGCCGCCGGGGTCCGGGTTGGTGGCCACAAAATGGGCGCCCTCGGCCACAAAACGGATGGCCGCCGTCATCTGCTCGATGTTGAAATTGCCTTCGCCCACCACCACATAATCGGGGTTGAGGTCAGTGATGACGTAGCCAACCTCGTGGATGGCGGTGGTCAGGCCACTGTCGCCCAGCACGTAGGCCGTGCCATCCGGCTTTTGCGATTGCAGAAAGCGGGCGGTTGCCATAGCCGATGAAAAGATACGTCCGGCGGGCACGTCCATGCCAATAGTGCGCAGCCGGTGCGATAAATCGCCGGGGGTGTAGCGCGGGTTGTTGGTGAGCACCAGGTACTCGGCGCCGCGCTCCTGCAGGCGGCGGATAAACTGGTCCGCGCCGGGAATCAGCGTGCGGCCCCGCACCAGCACGCCGTCCATGTCAATCAGGTAATTTTTGGGTGGTGTCACGGGATCCTCTCTCCAACTTCAAATTGCAAGCAGTGGTCTCTCTGTACGAATGGCGAATGTGCGAGTCAACGAATGGGCACCTGCAACGTTTTTATTCGGGTTGAATTGCCTCAGAAACTGTCACACTATCTTATGGATGCCTGCCGGGAAGTCAAAATTTGGCGAATAGTTTGGCGCGGCTACGCCTTGCCCAGCACCGCCGCCAGCAGCGCCATACGGATGAACATGCCGTTTTTCACCTGCCGAAAATAGGCAGCGCGAGGGTCGTCATCCAGTGTGTAGTGGATTTCTCCCACGCGGGGCAGCGGGTGCATGACCACCATTTTTTCTTTGGCCCGTTGCATCAGTTCCGGGGTGATGACGTAGTGATTTTTCACCTCTTCGTACTGGGCCAAATCCACAAAGCGCTCTTTTTGCACGCGGGTCACGTACAGCACGTCGGCGTTTTCAATCACGTCGGCCACGTCGTGCGTTTCCCGCACATCCAGCCCGGCGTCAATGACGGTGTTCATTATGTTGAGCGGCAGGCGCAGGATTTCCGGCGAAACAAAACGCAGGCTGACATCGTACTGGGTCAGCAGCCGTGTCAGCGAGTGGACGGTGCGTCCGTAGCGCAAATCACCCACCATCGCAATTTTCAGGCCGTCAATGCGGCCCATTTCCTCGCGGATGGTGAACAGGTCCAGCAAAGCCTGGGTGGGATGCTCGCCCGCGCCGTCGCCGGCGTTGATAACAGGGATGTCGGAATAATCGGCGGCCACCTGTGCCGAGCCAACTTCCGGGTGGCGCAGCACAATCACGTCGCTGTACTGCTCTACGGTGCGGATGGTGTCGGCCAGTGTTTCGCCCTTGCTGACCGAGCTGAACTGCACCCCCTGGGTGATGGGGATGACCCGCCCGCCCAGCCGGTCGGTGGCGGCAATAAAGGATGAGCTGGTGCGGGTGCTGGGTTCGTAAAACAGGCAGGTGACCACATTGCCGCGCAGCAGTTCGCACGAGCCGACGCGCTGCACCAGTTCGCGCATTTCGTGGGCGCGGGCAAAAATGTATTTGAGCTTCTCCCGGTCAAACTGGTCCACCGACAAAATATCTTTGCCGGTAAAGCCGTTGCCAACACGCGGGGGGAGGGTCATTTCATCAAAATTGAACAGCGGTTTTAAAGTTAGTTCGGTCATTTTTTCCTCCAATTTTCGTCATTCGTTATTCGGCATTCGTTATTAGCATTCCCGTTCCGGGTTGGGCCAGCACCTCACCATCGGCGAACACCGGCACACCGCGCAGCACCACCCGCCGCACCCGGCCCGTCACCTGCCAACCATCGAAGGGCGTCCAGCCGCATTTACTGTGCATCTGGTCATTGCGAATGGTGTAGTGGGCCTGCTCATCCACCTCAACAAACGTGTCCGGTTGTTCCGGCAGGTTGAAAAT
>RFJF01000691.1 GCA_003695455.1 Chloroflexota bacterium | reverse complement strand
GTCCATCTGTGGGCTGGTTTAAAACTGTAGGGTAGCCAGTTAGTAAATTACTGGAAACGGCTGCTGTGCCAGTGAATCCTTTTCCGGGGATGAGAAACCGGCCCGGTTTTTTGAGGCTCCGGTTAATTTGGAGACAACGTTGTTAAATACCCCATCGCCGCCGGTGGAACAATTTCACGTGTCCGGCTCTCATTTTGAGGTCGGGTTGGCCATTGGCCGCCGCTTTGCCGCCCAAATCCGGCAACTCTTCAGCACCTACGTTTTTTTCCGGCAGGAACTACTGCCCTACCACCAAACCGAGGCCGGACAGGCCCGGTACCACCAGTTTCTGCAAATCAACCAAACCCGTTACCCAAACTACGTGGCCGAACTCCGGGGCATGGCGCAGGGCGCGGGCCTTCCGTTTGACCAGCTTTTCCTGCTCAACCTGCGCGGCGAATACCGCGACTACTTTTACCGCCAGCATACCGGCGGCTGCTCCGATTGCTGCATCCTCACCGACCAAACTGCACTCATCGGCCACAATGAAGACGGCGATCCCGAATTTAAAGACAACCTCTACCTGCTGCACGTTCAGGTTGACGGCAAACCGGCCTTTACTGCGCTCACCTACCCCGGTTTTTTGTGCGGCAACGCCCTGGGGTTTAACGACCACGGCATCTGTTTTACGGTGAACAATGTTTGCCCGTTGAACACCCGGCCCGGTGTGGGGCGTCACTTTGTGGCGCGTTCGCTGCTGGAATCAACGTCGCTGGATGACGCTGTGCAGCGCGCCACCGTGCCGGACCAATCCTCCGGGTTCAACTACAACATCGGAGACTGTGCCGCGCGTCAAATTATCAATGTTGAAACAGCCCCCGGTGCTTTTGCCACCCGTCAAATCCGGGGTGGCTTTTTTCATGCCAACCACTACCAGGCGCTGCCGCAGGTTGAGCAATTTGTGGAACCCTCCAGCCAGGCCCGGCTGGATACCTGGCGGGCTAACTGGCACAATTCTCCGCCGGCATCGGCTGCCGGTGTGCTTGAGATTTTGGGCAATCAATCCAATCAAACGCTGCCAATTTATCGCTCCGGCGCCGCCCCCGATACGCTGGCTACATTTTTTACCGCCCTGTTTGATCTGGACCGTCGTTCACTGCGAATTTACACCGCCCACCCTGCCCGCCACCCCAATCAATTTGTGGAATTTACGTGTTAACCCCCTCTGAAATCCAGAGGTGAAATATTTTTGAAACCAGACAGGACAAAATAAAATGTCAACCAAAAATCCGGTAAAACCGCCCATCAAAATGTCGGCCACGCTGGCCCTGAACGCCAAAATCAGCGAACTCCGCGCCGGCGGGCATCAGGTGTACCACATGGGCTTTGGCGAAGCCAAATTCCCGGTACACCCCAAAGTAATGACCGCCTTTCAAGAGCACGCCGCGGCTCGCTCGTACCTGCCGGTAACGGGCTTGCCGCAACTGCGCCAGAAAGTGGCCGAGTATTATCGCCGCCGCTTTGGTATTCCGGCGCAGGCCGAGGGCGTGGTGATTGGCAGCGGCAGCAAAACCATGCTGTTTGCCGCCATGTACGCCCTGCAAGGTGATGTGTTGCTCCCTTCGCCCACCTGGGTCAGCTACGAAACCCAGGCCCAGCTCAGCGGCAAATCTGTTACGTGGATACCCACCACGCTTGAAAACAACTACTGCCCCACCGCTAACGGCCTCAAAGCCGCCCTGTCTGCCGCCCGCGCCGCCGGGCAATCGCCCCAAATTCTGGTGCTGACCAGCCCCGGCAACCCCACCGGCTCGGTCTACCCGCCGGAACTCATCAAAGAATTAACTGACGTGGCCCGGCAGGAAGAGCTGGTTATCATCAGCGATGAAATTTACGCCCTGACCACCTACGGCGAGGAGCCGTTTGTGTCTGTAGCCCAATATTACCCGGAGCGCACCATTGTTACCGGTGGATTAAGCAAGCATCTCTCGCTGGGCGGCTGGCGGCTGGGCGTGGCAATTATGCCCCCCGGCGAAATTGGCCGTGAACTGAACAATTACATGGCCGCCGTGGCCGGCGCCGTGTGGACAACCGCCTCGGCGCCGGTACAGTACGCTGCCGTGGTTGCCTACAGCGATGACCCGGACATTGACGCCTACGCCGAAAAATGCACCCAAATTCACGGCGCAGTAACCACCCATTTGCACGATTCGCTCACCGCGCTGAACATTCCCTGCTCCAAACCGGGCGGCGGCTTTTATGTTTACGCCTCATTTGCCCCGTGGCGAGAGGCGTTGGCCCAAAAGCACAACATCCACACCAGCGAAGAACTGGCCCATTTTTTGCTCGATGAAACACACGTGGCCGCCCTGCCCGGCTCTGTGTTTGGCGCTGCGCCCCAAGACCTCAGCCTGCGGCTCTCTACCAGCTACCTGTACGCCTTTACCGATGACGAAGGCTGGGAAATGCTCAATAATTTTGACCCGGCCCGGCCTCGAGATGAATACGTGGCCCAATATTGCCCCGGCCTGACAGAAGCCTGCCGGCACATCTCGGCCTTTATCGAGTCGTTGGATAAATAGAGTTCGTGGAGTTGGGTACGTAAAACGTTGGGTTGGTATCTCATCAAAGAAGGGAATTGATTGTGAATTTTGACCAGGTCATTGACAGAAATGAATATCCTGCCCTTAAGTTGAATAAACCCCTGCTGGCTGAACACTTTGGCAATGATAAGGCGCTACCTTTTTGGGTGGCTGACATGGATTTCCGGGCGCCAGATGTTGTGATTGACAGTTTGCGTAAGCGCGTGGAACACGGCATTTTTGGTTACGAATACAAAAATGACAGTTACTTTAACGCGCTTAATAGGTGGTACAAAAACAGACATCAGTGGTCAATTGACCAGGATCATATTGAATTTTGCCCCGGTGTATTGAATGCAGTTTCTATTCTGATAAACCAGCATTCAGATACGGGTGATGGGGTTATCATTCAACCCCCGGTCTTTTTTGAATTTCGCATGGTGATTAGAAGCAATAACAGGAAGATCATCAAAAATCCGCTCAAGTTAGTAAATGGCAAATATCAAATGGATTTTGAGGATTTGGAAGAAAAGGCAGCAAATCCCAAAACCAAAATAATGATTATTTGCAACCCCCATAATCCGGTGGGCAGAGTGTGGACAAGAGCCGAACTGGCACAGGCCGGTGAGATTTGCAGACAGCATAACGTACTGGTCATTTCCGATGAAATTCACGGAGACATTGTTTACAAACCTCATCATTACACGCCCTTTGCTTCTATTTCAGACGAATTGGCCCAAATTTCTGCAACATGTTTATCTCCGGCCAAAACTTTTAATATTGCCGGAATGATAGATGCAATGACGGTGATTGCCAATGTACAACACCGCGAGCGATTTCACGATTTTGCACACAGGTATCAAATCAATAAAACAAATGTGTTTGCTTCGGCGGCTATTGAGGCTGCTTACAGCCAGGGCGGCGAATGGTTAGATGAATTGCTAACATATTTGCATGCAAACATCAACTTTTTGCAATCCTATTTTCACAACAATCTGCCACAAATAAAACTAATTGAACCCGAAGGAACGTTTTTAGTATGGCTTGATTTTAAAGAGCTGGGATTGGATGCCAAAGCGTTAGAAAAATTTTTAACGCAAAAAGCACAACTGGCGCTTAATTCCGGTTATTGGTTTGGCCGAGAAGGGGCTGGATATGCCAGAATGAACATAGCTTGCCCGCAGAGCGTTTTACAAGAAGCTGTATCAAGATTAACCAATGCGGTTCACAATTACTTGTAAGGCTAACCGCAACTAAACAAACTCAGTTTTGAAATTGCCGAATTAGACAGAATTAACGGGATTTACAGGTTTTGTGGGTTTGGGTGGTCAACTGTTTATCTGAAATTGAAAACTCTGATTCCTGCTACCCACTTTCAGAAGGAGAAAAACCATGCAAGACGTTGTAATTATTGATGCCATCCGCACGCCGATTGGCCGCTACGGCGGCGGGCTGTCCGGTGTTCGGCCCGATGACCTGCTGGCCCACACCTACCGCGCGTTGGTTGAGCGGGTGGGGCTGGACCCGGCACTCATCACCGAGGTGTTTGCCGGCTGCGGCAACCAGGCCGGCGAGGACAACCGCGACGTGGCCCGGCAGGCCGCCCTGCTGGCCGGTTTTCCGGTAGAAGTGCCGGGCGTTACCGTCAACCGCAACTGCGCCTCGGCGCTGACGGCCGTCAATCTGGCGGCCAAATCCATCCTCGCCGGTGAAGGCGACGTGTACATCGGCAGCGGCGTTGAATCCATGAGCCGCGCCCCGTGGAGCGTGCCCAAACCGGAGCGCGTGCCCACCTTTCGCCCGCCCAAAATGTGGGACACCACCGTCGGCTGGCGTTACAACAACCCCAAACTCGATGCCCTGTACCCCATCATCAGTTTGGGCGAAACCGCAGAAAATATTGCCCAGGAGATGAATATCAGCCGTGAAGAGCAGGATGCCTTTGCGCTTGAAAGCCACCGCCGGGCCATCGAAGCCATCAACGCCGGCCGCTTTGCCGCCGAAATCGCGCCGGTTTCTGTGCCGCAGCGCAAAGGCGACCCCCTGCTGGTGGACACCGACGAACACCCTCGCTACCGCCGCGACGGTGACAAACTGGTGCTGGACACCAGCATGGAACAATTGGCAAAATTGCGGCCCGCTTTCCGCAAAGGCGGAACCGTGACCGCCGGTAACTCCAGCGGCATCAATGATGGCGCGGCGGCAGTGCTGCTGATGAGCCGTCAAAAAGCCAATGAACTGGGTCTCAAACCGATGGCCCGCTGGGTAGGTTCGGCGGCGGCGGGGGTGGACCCCGGTGTGATGGGGTACGGCCCGGTTCCCGCCACCCAAAAACTGCTGGCCCGGCTGGGCCTGTCGGTGGATGATGTGGGGCTGGTTGAACTGAACGAAGCCTTTGCCTCCCAATCCATCGGGGTGATACGCAAGCTGGGCCTGCGCCCGGACATCACCAACGTCAACGGCGGGGCCATTGCCTTGGGGCATCCCACCGGCTGTTCCGGCGCGCGCATTTTGGTCACCCTGCTGCACGAGATGAAGCGACGCGCCGCACAGGAAAAACGACCCTACTACGGGCTGGCAACGCTGTGCGTGGGCGTGGGCATGGGCGTTTCAACCCTGGTTGAGTGGCTGGATGAATAACGGGTACGGGAGTGCGGGAGAAACAGCGTGTGACCGTTCCTGTGAAATGGAAACGGTGATAACAATGTGAGTATGAAGTAGGGAGTATGAAATAACACGCTTTTCCCTACTTCTTACTCCTTACTCCCTACTCCTTGATTCTAAAGGAGCAAATCAATGACCAACACTACCCCTCGCCCATTGTCCGGCATTCGCGTGATTGGGCTGGAACAATATATGAGCGGCCCCTACTGCACCATGCTGCTGGCCGATGCCGGCGCGGAAGTCATCAAAATTGAACGCCCCGGCAGCGGCGACCCGCGCCGGGCCATCCCCCCGTTTGTTGAAAAAGACGGCGTTAAAAAAGCCGGCGGCTATCTCAGCTACAACCGCAACAAAAAGAGTCTGGCGCTCAACCTGCGCAGTGACAAAGGGCGAGAAATCCTGCGGCAACTGGCGGCCCAATCCGATGTGGTGGTTGAAAATCTGCGGCCCGGCGCCGCCGACAAAATGGGGCTGAATTACGACAACCTGAAAACCGTCAACCCGCGCCTGATTTACGCCATGATTTCCGGATTTGGCCGTTTGCCCGGCTACCAAAGCGACTACGCCCGCCGCCCCGCCTTTGATATTGTGGCCGAGGCAATGAGCGGCGTGATGGATTTGGTGGGATTTGCCGATAAACCGCCCACGTACACCCTTTACGGCATGGCCGATGTCTACTCCGGGTTGGTGGCCGCCTACGGGGTGATGCAGGCGCTGTTTATGCGTGAGCGCACCGGGCAGGGGCAGATGGTAGATGTGAGCATGCTTGACAATATGCTGGCCCTCAACGAGCGGATGGTCACGCTTTACTCGGTGACCGGGCATGCCCCGCAGCGTGGCAAGCTGGAACATCTGTGGCCTCGCGGCGCGTTTCAGTGCCAAGACGGCTACGTGGCGCTCAACGTGCCGGATGACATCATCTGGCAGCGAATTGCCCAAACCGTGGGCCGGCCTGATTTGGTGGATGACCCGCGCAGCGCCACCGGTACGGCCCGCGCCCAAAACGCCGATTTTTTGCAGCCAATTCTTGAAAACTGGATGGCCGATAAAACCCGCGCCGAGGTGGTTGACGCACTCAACGCTGCCGGCGTGCCCACCGCCCCCGTGTACACCGCCACAGATGTTTTTGCCGATGCCCATTTCCGCAACCGCTCGGGCTTGCTGGAAGG
>RFJF01000690.1 GCA_003695455.1 Chloroflexota bacterium | reverse complement strand
GTATTGTAACCTGCCACGGTGTTGTTAACCAGTGACATTTGTCCTTATTATTGGTGACAAATATCATAAAAGTATTTTATAGAAGTTACCCCGCAACTTTCCCCCTTGCACGGCCGGTGCAGCATTCGGCACAATCATTCAGATGTGAACATAATCCACTTACACGTTGGCGGAGATTATCTCTGGTTTGTGCCGGTGTTTTCCAGCACAAACAGGTGATTGATAGCCTCAAAGTAAGCAACGCCATTGCCGGCGGCTGCTTCTTTTTTGAGTTGCAGGGTGGGTTGGTGCAAAATTTTGTTTACCAGGCGGTGACTCATGGTAGCCACCAATTCACGTTCACGTTCATCCAGCTCCAGCCGGTTGAACAATCGCTCTAATTCACGCTGGCGGTAGGCTTCTGTTTGCCGGCGCAGGTTGGTAATAACCGATACCGCGCCCAATGAATCGAACCAGGTTTGGAATTTGGTGCATTCTTCCTGAATAATCTCTGTAACGTGGGGGATTTCTGCGCGGCGCTCATTTACATTTTCTTCAACCTGAAGCTGCAAATCATCAATGTTGTACAAATGCACGGCCTCAAGTTGGGTCACGTTGGGGTCAACGTCTCGGGGAACAGCAATGTCAATGATGAATAACGGGCGGCTGCTCCGTTGGGCCATAATTGGCGCCAGCATATCATGGTTGAGAATGGGGTGGGGGGCGCTGGTTGAAGTAATCACAATATCGGCGCGGCGCAACTCTTGCGGCAGGGTTTGAAAATTCACAGCCCGGCCGTGCCATTCTTCGGCCAGTTCCTGCGCTTTTTCAATGGTGCGATTAGCCACCGTTATATTTGAAACGCCGCGTTTTATGAGCGAGCGTACCGCAATTGCGCCCATTTCTCCGGCGCCGATGAGCAGCACCCGCTGCTCAGAAACCTCGCCCAGCAGCGACTGCGCCAGCCGGGCAGCCACAGAGCTGATGGATGACGGATTCAGGCCAATGCCGGTTTCTGTGCGGGCGCGTTTGCCGGTGTGAATGGCCGCCGTAAACAGTTTTGAGAGCACCGTGCGCGCCGATTGCTGCGCCAGCGCAAATTCGTAAGCCTGCGTAACCTGCCCCAGAATTTGCGGCTCGCCCAACACCAGCGAATCCAGCCCGCAGGCCACCTGTAACAAGTGCTCTACGGCTTGTTGATTGTGGTAAACGTAAAGATACGACGAGAAATCCTGTACGGGAATATCTCGGGATTGGCTCAAAAAGGTGATGATAGCCTGGGTGGCCCGGTCCGGGTCGTTGACCATGGCGTAAATTTCCAGACGGTTGCACGTGGCCAAAATCACCCCTTCCTGCACGTTGGAAATTCGTCCTTCTACGTGCGAATTGCCAAAATGGGTGAGCGCTGACCGGAGCGTGGCGGGTGTGAATGCCAGCTTTTCGCGGACTTCTACGGGAGCAGTTTTGTGGTTCAGACCAATTACAACAATGTTCATTAGTGTACCTCGCTTGCGCAACCTGTTGGATTTTTAAAGAAACAGAGCCACTATCCAAATGAAATGGCGATGTTGATGAAATTGTTGGCGCAAAATGCGTACTTACTTGCCCGATTCCAGCTCGGTTAGTTTTGTTTGGGCCAGGTCAACCCAGGCCGGGTTATCGCTGATTTGCACAAAATGTTCCAGGTCAGCGATGGCCGGTTCATTTTGACCCAATTCTGCGTAAATCAAACCCCGGTTAAAGTAGGGCGGCGCCTGGGCCGGGTCCAGCGTAATGGCTTTGGTAAAATCTTCCAATGCGCCTTGTGTGTTGCCCAGCGCAAACAGCAGAACTCCCCGGTTAAAATGGGCGGCCACCAGTTCCGGGCTGAGCTGAACGGCCATATCCAGGTCTTCTTTGGCCTGTTCCAGTTCGCCGTTTTGGTGGTGCAACTGGCCCCGGTTGGCGTACAGCGAGCCTTCGCCGGGTTCCAGGTTGATAGCTTTATCCAGGTCCGCAATGGCTTCTGGCAGGTTGCCCAGCGCTGCCTGCGCCGAGGCCCGGCCGGCCAGGGGTAATGCCCAGTGCGGGTTGGCATCGGCGGCGGTGTTAAAATCTTCTACCGCTGCTTCAAATTGACCAATTTTTGCGTAGGCCACGGCCCGGTAGTAATACGGTTCGCTGCGCCGGGGGGCCATGCTAATGGCCTCGGTGAGCATTTTGATGGCCGTTTCCGGGTTACCGGCATCAATCTGGTCAACGGCGGCGGCTTCAAGCACCGCGGCCTTGTTTTCTTCTGCCGATGATTGCGCCGGCTGTTGTTGCATCAACCACACGCCGGTCAGAATAACCAGTGCGGCTACCAGAACGCCGGCCAGCAGGCCGGGCAAAAACGCCCTGGATTTTTGCGCAGTACCAAACTTTTCAGCATTTACGCTCATGTCTGCGTCCTCACTCACTGTAATGTTGAAGAATGAATACACCATTAATCGTTGATGAAAATCCAATGAACAGTTGATGAATTTTTTTTCATCTATTTTGCGCTGATTGGTCAAAAAATTGTGATAATGACCCCTCTCTGGCCCGGCTGGAGAGTTACGGGCCAGAGAGATATTACCCGGTCAATGAGCGGCCGGATGCCAGCTCCAACCGCTCATTTACGGGCAACTATTATTTTTTACGCATCAGCAGTACAACACCGCCGCCTACAATCAATCCCAGGAACAACCCGGCAAAGATCCAGGGGAGCATGTCCATAAAGCCAACGGTGGCAGCAGCAGGTGCTGCGGTCTCGGCGGCTGCCGGCGCCTCGGCCGAAGGAGCTTCGGCGGGGCTTTCAACAGCGGCCTGAATCACTTTGTTCATCACGTCAATATGTTCCGAATCTGCCATGACGCGGCCAAATTTAGCAATGACTTTGTCATTCCAGAAGGTTTCATCGGCCATATTTTGGTGACACCCCATGCAGACGCCGGTGCGTTCCATCCGAATACGCTGGTCTTCATCCAGTGGTCTGGAATCCGGCCAGTGAGAACCAACGGTTTGCAACTGTTCGCCCGTTTCAGGGTCTACAATGCGGCTTAAATCCATGGGCAGGTCCGGTATACCGGGTATTTGTACCTGAGCATTGGCCGGAATGACGCCGCCGTCTTTATCGTACAGGTCAACGTAGCGGTCTTCGGTATAGCCGTTCAGGTAGCGGCCACCCTGAATACCGTAGCCCAGGGCTTTGGGGTTGTTGTGGCAGCTTTCGCATTTGCGCGCCTGCCGGCCAGAGGTGTGCGGTTGCACGGGGGCCATATCCATGCCACGCTGGCCGTCGGGGCCGCCGCCTTCGGTTCCGGGCGGGGTGCGGCCAATTTCATTGTGGGTTATGGTGGCACCATCCGGCCCGATGACGGTGAAGATAACCTGGCAGCCGGGCATGAGCGGAGTCACGCGGCCTTCGCCGTTGATGCCCAAAATGGGTTCTTCCCAGCGCAGGTAACTGCGGCTTTCGCTCACTTTACCGGGCGATTTGACCGAATCGTGCGTGCCGTTGCTGAATTTGGCGTTGGCGCTGGCAACCCAGTCGGTGTCCATACGGGCTTCGCCGTTCTCGTCAACGCTAAAGTTAACCTGCACGTGGCAGCCGTAGCATTGCGGCGCCCAGTCGGCGTGGCAGGCGTAGCACTCAAGTTTGTCCATGTGTGCTTTTACTTTTTCCATTGCCACTTCGCCATCGGGGCTGGACCAGCTCTTGTCGGCGGCAATGGTTTTCAGCATGGGAACAAAGTAGTCTCGTCCCGTAGCCGAGTGGAGGATAACCTTGCCGTCTTTGGCTTTGACCACATTGCCCAGCGGGTTGCCGCGCGCAGAGAGCAGGTAGCCGTCTTCCGGATCGTACACGGTGCCGTTGGGGGTAAGCAGGTCATCGGTGGTACCCAGACCGCGGCCTTCGGTGGGCAGTTCGCCCAGAGCGGCAAACTCTTCGCCGTAGCCAATGGGCAGGTCCCACGGAAAGGCCGTGGGTGTGCCGTGGCAGTCCGAACATTCGATTTCTACCTGGCCCAGGGTAGTGCCGTAGATGTTACCGTCGCCGTGCATTTCAAGCGAGGTGTGGCAATCCTGGCAGAGCATGCCGCCTTCGGGGTTTTCAGGCCGGCTTTGCTTTTCATGGTGCAGGTCTGATTTGATGAACAGGTACTGCTTGGTGTGCAGTTTGGGTTGCTTGCCGCCACCATCATCATACGGTGTGCCGTAGGGGAACTCCATCAAACCCTGGTAGCTCACGCCAATGCGCTTGCCGCGGTTGTGGCACGAGTTGCAGGTTTCGGTGGGAATGCCGTTACGGCTTTCCCGCGTGCCCTGGATTTCGTGAACCAGCAGGTGACCGGCTTCATCTTTGGGAATGGTGGGGTCTCCGCCTTCGTAGAGGCCTTCGTTGCTGTAGGGGATGTGGCAGGCCGAGCAGCCCATGCCGCGCCAGTCGCCGCGTTTGGCGCGGCCTTTGGTAGCCACGTGGCAGCGTTGGCATTGCTGGCGCTGGTAGGTGTAGCCGGCCAGTTTGGGGTCAGCCTGAATTTCCTCGACGGAGGGGTTGGGCAGCATTTCAAGCGATGCGGGGAACTGGTCCGGATAAGCTGCTTTCAGCTTTTCCATGTAGGCTTTGTACACATCAGTGCCAAACATGGTTTCAGAGCCTTCCACATCGTAGTTGCCGTAGCGCACTTTTCGGTCTTCGGCAACGCCCCAGGACCAGAGGTTCCCCTGAATTTTGCCGGCTTCTGTGTTCATCAGCGCGCGTTCAAGGGTGTGGGCGTAGTTTTCGTGGCAACCGGTTTGCCCACAGGTGTTGCCGGCAACCCACAGGCTGCCGGGGTCCGGGTAGAACTCGTCAAACGGCAGCGCATCCGGGGCACCTGTATGCGCTTTTTCAGCATCTTCTGTTTCCGCGGGGTCACCACCGTGGCACGTGGTACATTCCCCTTTGGCTTTGATAGATTTCATCATGACGCTGTCTTCACTGCGGATGTTCTCAATGCCTTCGTGGCAGGCCAGACATCCTTCGCTATCACCGCCCTGGTACACGGCAACCGGCTCACCTTGTAGAGGGTGAACCTCGGCAGCCTGGGCCGGCGGTTGGAGCAAAAACAGCCCAACGGCCAGCATTGCCAGGGCTACTACAACAAATATTATCTTTTTCATATCCCTCACCTGGTAAAAAGTTTACGTGGTAAACGTTAAAAAAGTGACCTGACAAGCTGTTTCCGGTTGTACCCGGTACAAACTGCCAAGTGCCCCGAGACAGTTTGTGTGTGGCCAACTTGCCAGGCCTCCTCACCCTAATGCAGTTTTCCTCGGTTTCACCTCCTTTGGGTCTCTCCAGACTTGATGCGTAGCGCAGGAGCAGTTGTTTGTGGCAAACAGAAACAATGACCCACGCTAAAAATCTAACAATTTGAGTTTAACATTTTTGGGGCATAAAAAAATCATCCGCAAGGTTGAGTTTGAATCAACCCCGGGGATGATTTTGGGGGGTGGTGAATTTTGCGGCAGATGGATTATTCAATGCCGTGCCGCACGGCCCAGACCGCGGCCTGAGTGCGGTCCGATACGCCCAGTTTTTCAAATATGTGGCGCACGTGGGTTTTTACCGTGGGCAGGCTTACGGTCAGTGCCGCGGCAATAGCCTCGTTGCCCAAACCGTTAACAACCAGGCGCAAAACCTCAATTTCCCGCTCGGAGAGGGGGGCGGCGGGCAAGGCGTTGGGCTCAGGGCCAACGGGGGCTTCATCGCCGAGGGCGGCCAGTGCGCCGCGCAGCAGTTCACGGTCCAGCAGGTGTTCGCCTTTGGCGGCGGCCCGCACTGCGTTGGGAATCCGTTCCGGGTCAATTTCTT
>RFJF01000689.1 GCA_003695455.1 Chloroflexota bacterium | reverse complement strand
GGCCTGGAGTGTGGCCGATGAAGTGGCCGGCGTGTTTGCCCGGGTGCGGCTGCTGCAAACGCAGCAGCGGCTCATTGCCGCCATTGAGCAATCGGCGGAGAGCGTTGTTATTACCGATACCGATGGTACAATTATGTACGTAAACCCGGCCTTTGAGCAGATTACCGGATTCAGCCAACAGGAAGCGCTGGGGCAGAATCCGCGCATACTCAAAAGCGGCAGGCAGAGTGACGCTTTTTACGCCGATTTGTGGAACACCATTACCGCCGGGCGCGTCTGGCAGGGTAGAATCATCAACAAGAAAAAAGACGGCGCCCTCTTTACCGAAGATGCCACAATTAGCCCCGTGCGCGACCACGACGGCGTCATTGTCAACTTTGTGGCCGTTAAACGAGACATCAGCCGCGAACTTGAGCTTGAGGAGCAGTACTACCAGGCCCAAAAAATGGAAGCCATTGGCCGGCTCACCGGCGGCATTGCCCACGATTTCAACAACCTGCTCACCGCCATCAACGGGTTTGCGGAACTGGCCCAAATGCAAACGCCGGAAAATGACCCACGCCACGCTTTGATTGGAAACGTTGTCCGCTCCGGCCAGCGGGCGGCCAACCTGGTGGGCCAGCTTATGGCCTTTAGCCGCAAGCAGATTATTGAACCGGAAAAACTGGACCTCAATGAGGTGGTTACCGAACTTGACAAAATGCTGCGCCGGATTATCGGCGAGAACATTGAACTGGCAACTGTACTTGAGCCGAATTTGGGTATTATCAAAGCCGACCGCGGCCAACTGGGGCAGGTGCTGGTGAATCTTGTAGTCAACGCCCGTGATGCCATGCCCAACGGCGGCAAACTGACCATTGAAACCCACAACGTTGAACTGGACAACACGGCATTGGCAACCCACGTGGCGGCGCAGGCCGGCCCGTATGTGCTGCTCACCGTGACCGATACCGGCACGGGCATGACCGGCGATGTACTTCAGCATATTTTTGAACCGTTTTTTACCACCAAAGAGATGGGGCAGGGAACCGGGCTGGGGCTGGCTACCGTGTACGGCATTATCAAACAAAATCAGGGCAACATCCGGGTGTACAGCGAACCGGGCCTGGGAACCACCTTCAGAATCTACCTGCCGGTAGTTGAACGCGCTCCTTCGGCGCGGCGCGCAGAGGGGGCCGGAGGCCAGATTCCGGTTGGCTCGGAGACTATTCTGCTGGTTGAAGATGACCCCGGTGTACGCGGGCTGGCTGAAGCCGTGCTGCAGCAGTTTGGCTACCACCTGCTGGTGGCCGATACCGGCAACCAGGCGCTGCAAATTGCCGCTGAACATCAAAGCGACATTCATTTGCTCTTTACCGATGTGGTCATGCCCGGTATGAACGGCAAAGAAGTGGCCCGCCAGGTTGTGGAACTTCACCCGGAAACCCGGGTGCTGTTCATGTCTGGCTACACCGATGAAACCATTTCAGACTACGGTATTCTTGAAGCCGGAACAGCGTTTATTCAAAAGCCGCTGTCGCCGGCGGTGCTGGCCCGCAAGGTGCGGCAAATTCTGGATAAGTAACCGCCACCCAAATTTGGCGCATGGCGCGGGCGTTGCTATAATCCGTCGGTAATTTTGCCTTGTGCCAGAAAGAGGTTTTTGTAAATGAATCAGGAAATTCCTGCCGCACACTCTCAAACTACTGTTGACCAACTGACAACCATGCGCCAGTCTGTGGTTCAGTTCAAAGCGCTGGTTGACAGCCTGCCGCCGGAGCGGCGCAGTTTGGAACACAACCAGCAATTTAACGAACTCCGCGCCGAAACGCGCGCACTGCTGCAAACCCCCTTTACCCACAAAATTCCACGGGCCATCACCGGAGACTTGAACCGGGACCGCACGCTTTCTTTGGTGGTGATTTTTGGCGTGATTTTGACCCTGCTGGGCCTGGGAGTCAATTCAATAATTTTGGAGAGCCTGCTGGTCAACAGCCTGGGTTGTTTGGTGAGCAGCGGGGGCATGTTGCTGATTATTGGCGCGTTTGGGGTGATGGTGGCCCGTAATGTGCGCGAGCGCGTGACCGACGCCGGAGAATTGAGCTACCGGTGTGATTTGTTGCTGTACCAGATTGACCACCGGCTGGCCATGCTGGGCGTGGCGCCGGCGGCGCAAATACCGGCAACCACAGCTGCACCCACACCGGCATCCACAACCCCTGATTACGCCGACTACGCGCCTGCGCCGCCTCCTCCTCCGGCTATTGCCCCGCCGGAAGCCGATATTTAATACGCGCCGCTGCCAAAAATTACCCGCGGAATGGTTTGCAGGAATATTTTGGTATCCAGCGCCGGCGACCAGTTTTCAATGTAGTAAATATCCAGCAGCGCGGTTTCAT
>RFJF01000688.1 GCA_003695455.1 Chloroflexota bacterium | reverse complement strand
TTTGTATTCTTTCTATTTTCACAAGTGAGTGTATAATCCTGCTGTTAGATTTTGGCTAGAGAAATGTTAGAAAAATATTAGAAGCCGGTGTGACATATTCCACACTTCGGCAGTAGTCTATTCAACTGCGGCAGGCCGGGCTTGGTAGTAAAATAAGGGTACACAGTCACAAAAAAGCAGTTGGGGAGATAAAAAATGAGTGGCTACAAAACAACAACCGAGGAAATAATTCAGTGGCACCGGGAGTTCAAACTAACCCGCAAGGCCTGGGTAAAATGGTTGGTGCAAAACGCAGAAAAGTACGCCAGCACCGAGGATGCGTGGCAAGCGTTCAGGGATGAAAGCCGGCAACTCAGCCGCGCCTCGTTTTCTGCGGCCAAATAAGAAGCTCAACGGTTAATTTTTTTGCCCCGCCACCGGCAGCGCCGGTTCGGCGGGCGGCACATTGGTGGTGCGACGGTTAGCCTGCCATCGCTGGATTAACCCGCGGCGCGGCGAAAGCACAAATGCCAGCAAAAAGAACAGGGTACACACCAGCACAATGGCCGGCCCCGATGCAATGTTGGCGTAAAACGACAGGTACAGGCCAAATACCCCACTCACAGCGCCCACTACAGCCGATAACCCCATCATCACCGGCAAACGGCGGGTCAGCAAAGATGCCGTGGCTGCCGGCGTAACCAACATGGCCGACATCAGCGCCACCCCCACCGCTTGCAACGATATCACAATAGTCACGGCAATCAGCAGCAGCAGCAAGTTGTTAAAGAATGAGGCCGGCAGCCGCAGGGTTTGGGCCAGAATTGGGTCAAACGAAATCACCAAAAATTCCTTGTAAAATGCCACAATGGCTGCCAGTACCAGCATGCCAAAAATGCCAATCAGCCACAAATCACTGCCCGATACCCCCAGCACGTTGCCAAACAAAAAATGTGTTAAATCAACTGTGTAACTGCGCACGGTAGAGATGAGTGCGATGCCCAGTGCAAACATACTTACAAAAATAACGCCGGTAGCCGTGTCTTCCTGAATGCCCTCTTTGCTGATGGCGCCAATGCCCAGCGCGGTCAAAATTCCGGCGACCAACCCCCCCACAAATAACCACTGGCTGCTTCCGGCCAGCAAATAGGCCACGGCCACGCCCGGCAAAATAGCGTGCGCCAGCGCGTTTCCAAACAGGGCCATGCCCCGGAGAATGATGTACGTTCCTAACACGCCGCTGACCACCCCCACAATCAACACGGCAGTTAACCCCCGCACCATAAACGGGTAGCCCAGCGGTTCGGTGAGCCAGTGCAAAAGTTCAGCCATGCGAATGCCCCCCACCGCAGCAGCTATCGCTAATCATCACCGTTCCGTTGGCAGTTTCAACCAGCCGCATGCTGCCGCTGTACGCCTGGTTGAGCAGTTCCGGAGTAAACACATCGGCGGCGTGCCCAAAACCGATGATGCGTTGGTTCAGTAGCATCAGCCGGTCAAACCGCTCGGCGGCCAGATTCAAATCATGTGTGGCAACCAAAATCGTCACATTTCTTTCGCGTAGCGAGCCAATAATGGTGAAGATGTCTTCCTGCGATTTAACATCGAGGCCGGTCAGGGGTTCATCCATCAGAATTAATTCTGCTTCTTGTGCCAGCGCGCGGGCAATGAATACGCGTTGCTGTTGCCCGCCGGAAAGCTCACCAATTTGCCGCTGTGAAAGGTGCGCCATACCCACCAACTCCAGGGCTTCATTTACCAGTGCCCAATCTTGGCGTTTGGGCCATTTGAATAATCCCAATTTGCTCACCCGCCCCATCATCACCACATCGGCCACATTCACCGGAAACTTCCAGTCAACCTGGCTCCGTTGCGGCACGTAGGCAATACAAATATGTCTGCCCGGTCCGGACCCGTAGATATTCACCTGGCCGCGTGTGGGGGGCAATACGCCGGAAATCACGTTAAACAGCGTGCTTTTGCCGGCCCCATTTGGCCCGATAATTGCAACCTGCTCTCCGGGGTGCAGGTGAAATGAAATATTGCTCAATGCCGGCGTGCCGTTGAACTGCACCGACACGTTTTCAAGGTTTAAAATGGGCCGGCTCAAATCATGTTTGGCCGGATGCGGATATTTAATTTTGCGTACCGCTTGCAGTTTTTCCATAGTTTCCGTGTCCGTTTTGACAGGCCGGTTAAATA
>RFJF01000687.1 GCA_003695455.1 Chloroflexota bacterium | reverse complement strand
CGAAATCATATTAATAAAGTTCAGCGTGCCGGTGGGGAACAAAATTGCCAACTGGTTGGCGTTAACTGCGTATTCGGTGGCCGTTTCCAAAGATTGGATGTAGCCCTGTTCCAGCGCCATTACGTCATCGGCGCACACCTGCTGGGTGAGCGTTATATCGGAAATACTCAACGTACCGCCGGCGCCCAGCGTGTAATTGCCGGTGTAGGTGTTACAGCCGGATGAACCGCTGACCATGCCGTTGGTAAATGTGGCGGTTATGTCAACACCCTCCGGTGTGTTCACCAGCCCCCACATTGGCCCCTCGATTGAGCCGCCGGCCTCCGGTGTGTCGGTGGGGAGCGGTTCGGGGGTGGCGGTGGGTTCTGGCACCGCCGGCGCATCAACCTGAATATTGATTTGGCTGCTGCCGCTGCGCCCCGCCTCGTCGGTAACGGTCAGTGTAACCCGGTACGCGCCAACACCGGTGTAGGTGTAATCAACCGTCGCGCCGCCGGCCTGTTTGCCGTCACCAAAATCCCAATCGTAGCGCACAATGTTGCCGCCGTTGCCCGGCTGAGAGGCCGAGCCATCGAACAGAACGGGCTGGCCGACTTCGGCCTGATTGGGCGCATTGATGACCGCTGTGGGCGGCACGGCCTCAACCGGGACTTCGTTGATGGTAATGTCCATGCTGGCCGTGTTGCTCAAACCGTTTTGGTCTGTCACTGTCAGGCTGACTTTGTACACGCCGGGCTGTTCGTAAACGGTGCTGGCCGATACATCAACGCTCTGGTTAGCCGCCTGATTTTTCCCAAAATCCCAGGCATAAGAGACAATCGGGCTGCTGCCGGGTTTGGAGTTGCCGCCGTTGAATGTTACCTTGTCACCCACAAAGGCTTCGGTTGGGCCTTCGATGACGGCGGTGGGCGGCACGTTGTTCACCGGCTGGCCAAATATTACGCCCACCTTTGCTTCGGCCACCACGCTGTTGTCTGCCGGCGAAGCCGAGTATGCGCGGATTGTGCCCGGTGTTCCCGGCGCAACCTTGACCGTCATTTGAATGGACCACGGCCCCTGACCGCCGGTTCCGGCATCCGGGGCGTCAATGGTGGTGGGCTGGCGATTCAACACTGTACCGTCCTCTGCAATGGCTTCAACCACCACGTTGCCTTCCGGCAGGCCGCCGCCAACGCCGGTCACTTCAATTTTGCGGCTGATGTCCAGCACGTCGCCGGGTTTGGGTTTGTTGATTTGAATAAACGTGGGTTGCGGCGCGGTCTGCCCTAAACTCACCTCGACCACGGCTTCGGCCACCACGCTGTTGTCTGCCGGCGAGGGCGAGTAGGCGCGGATTTTACCGGCCATGCCGGGTTCGGTATCTACGTTGACTTCAACGGCCCACGCGCCTTCGCCGCCGGTGCCGGCATCCGGCGCATCCAGAACAGTGGCCTGCTGGTCCAGTACGTTTCCGTCGCGGTCTGTGACTTCAACCACCACGTTGCCTTCCGGCAGGCCGGCCCCCATCCCTTTGACCAGAATAGGATTGTCAATGTCAACAATGGCTCCCTGCACCGGCTCGGAGATGGAAATGTACGATTGTATTTCGGCGGTTTTGCCAAAGGTAACGCGCACCACGGTTTCGGCTACGGCGCTGTTATCCGCCGGCGAGGGCGAAAAGGCGCGGAAGCCACCGGGCGTGCCGGGTTCAACATTGACGCTCAAATCAACCGACCACGGCCCTTTGCCGCCAATGCCGGCATCCGGCGCCTTCACTGTGGTTGAGGCCTGCGCCAGCACGTTACCGTCGCCATCAATGGCCTGCACTACCACGTTACCTTCCGGCAAACCGGAGCCCATTCCGCTTACGGTAACGGCCTGGTTGACCGGCACAATAGACCCCGGTGACGGCGATGTAATTGAAATGGCCGTGACCGGCGCGCCGCTTCCTCCGCCGGCGGTTTCATCCGAGCCGGAAAACAGTCCCGAAAAGAGAAACAGGGCCAGGCACAGGGCGATGATTGCCAGCGCGGCAATCGCGCCGATCAGGATTTTGGTATTCTTGTTCACAATAATTTTGCTCCCAAATGATATTTTTTTGCGCAGCGCGCCTTCCAGATTCTCAGACTAAAAAATTCGGATTTCAGCCTGATGTTGTTTCGGCATTGTCCAGTGCTAAATTGCACAATGCAAGCCAAATGATAATGATACACAAATCAAAGATTTGGTCAATCTTCAGATTTTAAATGGTGGCTACTTTGCCAACCCCGGGGAAATTTATTGCTGCCGGGCCAGCCATTCTTCGAGGACACGCTGGTGTTTGGATTCCAGTTTGGTCAGTGGCCGTTGGGATTTCATCAGGGCGTTAGCTTGATCAAAGGTCAATCCCTGCTCGCGCATCAGGTAACCGGCCAGCAGGGTTGCCGAGCGGCCCCGCCCTTTGGCGCAGTGGACCAGTACCGTGCGGCCGTCATCTACCTGACTCTTTATCCAGTCTGCTCCGGCAGTGATGGTCTCCGCATCCGGCACCGTCACGTCGGGTATAAAAAACTGAACGTGGGCGATTCCGTGCCGCTCGTAAAACGCAACGTCGTCGGCACGTTCGGCGCGGATGTTGAGCACGGCGGTGATTCCCAGATCGACCAGTTGGGCGTAATCGCGTTTGTAGGTGGGTGCGCCGCCCAGCCACAACTGCGGTGTAATTTGAGAAAACCAGACGTGGCCCATCACTTTTTCGTAGGTAAAGCGAATGACGGGGTAGAATTTGTCAAAAATTTGATGAAAGAGGCTCAGTTTTTGATTTCTGGGTGGCAATGGAAAATGATTCCTTACGTATTATCCACAGATGAACACCGATTTCACAGATACTTTTTAGGTTCAACCGGATTTCAGGGGGTAACGTTGCAATCTATAAAACGTAATGCGTAAAACGTAAAATTATGCTTTACGTTTTACGTTTTCAATGTGTCAACCCCTTGAATTCCAAAAGAGCCATACTTTTTATTTTTTCATCTGTGTCCATCTGTGGACTGTTTTTGTTGCAGTTTTGCCGCGCTATGCTAACGCCAAAATTGGACGGCGCTCAGGCCGGCTCACCCACCACAGCGTCTTCCAAATCATCGTCATCATCTTCGGCGGCAGCCAGCGCGGCGGCAGCCACGGCTTCTGCCTGCGCTACGGCGTCTTCGGCTTCCGCTACGGCGTCTTCGGACAGCAGACCGGCCACTGCCAACGCTTCGATGGCCTCCTGCACGGCGGCGTCTTCAATCATTCCAGCCACTACCAGCGTGCGTACGGCTTCGGCCACGGCGGCGGTTTTGACCAGTTCGGCCTGGGCCACGGTTTCCACGGCATCCTCAACCGCGGCCTCTTTCACCGCTTCGGCCATGTCCACCGTTGCCAGCGCATCCAACAGAGCTGCGCCTTTGACGGCCTCGGCCACTTCAATTGCCATTTCGGCTTCGGCAATGGCCTGCACTTCTGCGCCAATCATCACCAGCGCCTCCGGGGTAATGAAACCCTGGGCAATGGGGTAGCCGCCCGCATCGCGGATGGCCTGCTTCAGCCCGGCGGCCCACACGTGTTCTACCAGCAGAATGCCGGCAGATGTGCCGGGTTCAATCTGATTGGCCACATCGGCAATATCCTGCGCCGTCAGGCCGTACTGGTTTTCGCTGTCGGCCAGTGCCCCGGCGAGCGCGCTGTCACCGGCGACGGCAGATTCGCCGTTCAGTCCCATCAATTTGGAAACCAGCGCGCCCAGTTCGGCCTCTTCTTCCGCCGACAGGTCGCTGTCCTGCATGGCAACCACATCGCCCGCGTCGGTTTTCATCACAAACAGCAAATCCAGCACCCGAATGACACCCCGTCCGCGCAGCGTGTCCAGTTCGGCCAGAATTTCGCCTTTGAACTTTTCATTGGTTTCAAAACCAACTACCAAAAATTGAACAGGTCCCAGCATGATTATTCCTCCCTATCGCCCGGCGTGGGCCATCATATCAACAACCACAGTAATTGCCAGCAGCAACAGCGCGTCCTCGCCGTCGCGCACTTCCACGCCGTACGTGTCTCGCAGCCGGAACCAGCGTTTTGAAATGGACGCTACCGGCTGGCCGCCGCGCAGAATTTTGTATTCGTGGTGCAGAATGTTGCCCCGGGCCACCAAATTCTGCCCGCCCGGCACCGAGATGTTCCAGCGGTCACGCAGGGGGGTGATGAGTGCGTTGTGAACCCGGGCCACAGTGTTGCCGCCGGCATCGGTAATGTTCATTGTGTCACGGATGCGAGCTATTTTTTCCTGAATGGTGTAAATATCGTTGCCCTGCATATCCTGAAACTTGAGCGTGGTGCGGATGCGCAGTACTCTGCTTTCAACCCGGAACGCGCGCTCGCCGCGCTCATTTTCAATGAAAAAGCGGTCGCCGATGGTAAAAAAGCGTTGCCGCATTTTAAAGCGCGTGCCAATTCGTTCTTCGGCGGCTGCCCGGATGCCGGCCCCCAGCCCCAAACCTCCACCGCGGCGAGCCAGCCCGCCGCCTCGTCGTCTACCACGTAACATCGTTGTGCCTCCTGTAGTAGTAAGTCTTTAAAATTGGAAAGGGAAAATCATCTGACCGCCGAACATTATACACAACAACCCGGTTTGGGCGAAAATCGCTCTGCCGGGTCACAAAACGCAATTGCGGGGTAATATTTGTACCGGCTTAATCATCAGATAATAGAACTGAATCAAAATTTGCAAATCATATATTAT
>RFJF01000686.1 GCA_003695455.1 Chloroflexota bacterium | reverse complement strand
GCTGGACGTGGTGAATTACCGCCACGTGCCGCAGGGGCCGGGTGTGATGCTCATCTCGCACGAGGTCAATTACGCGATGGATCACGCCGAGGGGCGATTTGGCCTGCTGGCCCAGCGCAAACTTGGCCGCGCTGCCCATCTGCCCGCCGCCGTTGCGGAACTGGTGCGGCTGAGTCTGGAATTTGCCGACCTGCTGGAAAATGACCTGCGGGTGGAGGGCGCGCTCAAATTTGAAGCGGGCGCGTTTGAATTTGCCGCCAACGACCGGCTGGCTGCCCCCAACACCGACGCCGCATTTGCGGCCCTGCTGCCGCAGGTGCAGGCCGCCGCCGAATCCATTTATCCGGGGCGCGGCGCAACCGTGACCCGCGTTGCCAACGACCCCCGCGAGCGGCTGGCCCTGCGGGTAGACAGTGGCCAATCGCTGGAAATTGACGATGTGATTGATGCAGTGGAGGCGCTGGAACAATGAACAAATGACCAGTGACCAATGACTAATGACCAATAACTGAAATCCGGAGGAAAATATGGTTAAAAAAGTAGATACCACCGCCCTGAAGTTTAATCAGGCATCCATTATTTTTTTCACCCTGCTGGGCTTTTTGCTCAACCAGCCGCTGTTGGTGCTGTTTGTAGGGCTGGTGCTGGCCGTGGGAACCATCTTCCCCGGCGCGGCGCTGTTCAAGCAGGTGTACCTGAGCCTGCTGCGCCCGCGCGGCATCCTCAAACCCAACGTCATCACCGATGACCCGGCCCCGCACCGCTTTGCGCAGGGCGTGGGCGCGCTGTTTTTGCTGGCCTCCAGCGCGGCGCTGTTTCTGCTGCCTGGCTCGGCGGCGGGCTGGCTGCTGGCCTGGATTGTGATTGTGCTGGCCGCGGTCAACCTGTTCTTCAATTTCTGCGCCGGCTGCTTTGTTTACTATCAACTTGACCGGCTGGGTTTGATTACAAATCACAGGTAGGTAAAAATGGAACGATTATTCATCACTTTTCTGGTACTTGGCGGGCTGGCGCTGGCGTGGCTGGCCTGGCAGGGCGTCAAATCGAGGCTGGCGGCCTCCATCCGCCCCACCGAAGACGCGGACGGCAAACCGACCCTGCTCTACTTTACCGGCGAATACTGCACCGCCTGCAAGTTTCAGCAATCGCCCATTGTGGAGCAAATTCGCGCCGGCCTGGGCAACGCTGTTGCCGTGCGCCAGGTTGACGTGTCTGCTGAGCCGGAACTGGCCGGCCGCTACAAAGTGCTGACCCTGCCCACCACCGTGGTGCTCAATCCACAGGGGCAGGTGGCGGCCATCAATTACGGCGTCACCCGGCAGGACAAACTTGAAACCCAGTTGATGGCAGGATAGACATTGCAATGAAATTATCCAACCTGTGCATCTGTACCGGGCGGAAACCCGGGTCTCGCGGGCCGGGCGGCGCCGGCGAAGGCTGCTCGCCCTCCCGTTAACCTGCACTCAGGCTGAGACCGGCGTTTCCGCAAACTGATGACCCGGCGGTTATCCCGCCCGTGTTGAATTTGCGTTAAAAGTCTCAGTGTCTGCTGCTTTTCTACCGTACGCTTTTAACAAATAGCAGGATTTTCATCACGAATTACTCGAATTTACGAATATCGCAAATGGTTTTTGATTAACTCTTGGAAAATATTTGTGCTATTCGCCCATTTGTGCCATTCGTGATTAAAAGTATCCGGTAGTGAAGTCTGCTGTGCAGGTTTTTTGTTGCCCAAAAACAGGATGAAATCAAATGAACACAACCTACCAACCCCTTGAATTTATTTGCAACCCCGTGGTATTTCTGGAAGGCTCACCGTTCAACGCCGCCAGCGATTTCAGCCAACTCAACCACCACCTCGAACAGCGCTCGCTGGATGACGTGCTGGCCTGGAGCCTGTTCACCTTTGGCGACCGGGCGGCGCAGGTAACCAGTTTTGGCCCCACCGGAATGGTGATTCTGGAGCGGCTGGCCCGGCTCAGTCCCGGTATCCGGGTCATCACGCTGGATACCCAGTTTCTGTTCGATGAAACGTACGCGCTCATCGAGGAGGTTCAACGCCGCTACCCCATCACCCTCGATATTCGCCGCCCGGTGCTTTCGCCGGCGGCGCAGGCTGCTGCGTACGGCCCTCGCCTGTGGGACACCAACCCCGATGCCTGCTGCCGTCTGCGCAAGGTTGAGCCGCTGAATCTGGCTATGGAAAATCTGGATGCCTGGTTTACCGGCTTGCGCCGCGACCAGTCGCCCACCCGCGCCAACATGCCAATCATCGGCTGGGATACCCGGCGCGGGATGGTCAAAATCAACCCGCTGGCCCACTGGACGCGCAGCCGGGTGTGGAAATACATTGTGGACAACAACGTGCCGTACAACCGGCTGCACAATCTGGGTTACGCCAGCATCGGTTGCACCCACTGCACCCGCCCCACCACCAATCCCACCGACGAACGCTCCGGACGCTGGCAAAATCGGGCCAAAACCGAGTGCGGCATTCACCTGTAACCAATTAACAATTACCAATGACGAATGATCAATGAACAAATATTTCACAACTAACATTCAACCCGGTTTTGCCCGGCGACAGCCGGGAACGGTTTATCTGGTGGGCGCGGGGCCGGGCGACCCCGGCCTGATGACGGTGAAGGCCATGGACAAACTGCGCGCCGCCGCCGCCGTGCTGTACGACGCGTTGGTCAACCCGGCTCTGTTGCGAGAAACATCGCCGCAGGCTGAATTGATTGACGTGGGCAAGCGCGCCGGGCGGCACAAAATGCGGCAGGAGGCCATCAACGCCCTGCTGGTGGAACTGGCGTTCCACTGCCGCACGGTAGTGCGGCTCAAGGGCGGTGATCCGTTTGTGTTTGGCCGCGGCGGTGAGGAGTTGGCCGCGCTGAAAACCGCCGGGGTGCCGGTGGAAGTCATCCCCGGGG
>RFJF01000685.1 GCA_003695455.1 Chloroflexota bacterium | reverse complement strand
TCCACCAGATTTGGAACTGGCGGCTGCTCAACAAAATTGATGATTATTTTGCCCCCAACTATTTGTGCAACACTTCAACCAACAGAAAATTGTACGGCTTGGGTGATTACAAGGCCTACATTCTGTCTCTGCTGGCTGCCTTTCCCGATGCCGCCGTAAATGTTGACCACATCTGCTGGCTGGGCAGCGAGGCCGCCGGCTACCGGGTGGCTACGCGCTGGACCTTGCAGGGTACGCACGAAGGGCCGGGTGTTTACGGTGAACCGACCGGCAAGCGCATCCGGTTGATGGGCATTACGCATCAACTGATACAGGGGGGCAAATTTGTTAGAGAATGGACGGCTTTTGACGAATTTGCTCTGCTCAAACAACTGGTTGCGCCAGGTACCCGGCCCGCGCCAGATGTGTCAAACAGTTAACTACAGGAGGAAGTATGAAATAACCCCAGGGGATTACGTATCAAGCAATTTTAAAAATATTAAGTGAATGATTATTAAGTGAATGATAATGAAGGAGGAAAAAATGCTGTTTAAGAAAAAAAACCTGCTAACGGTGGTTACGATGGCGCTGTTGGCGTTGGTCAGCGCGGCCTGCGGCGCCGCCGAGCCGCAGACCATTGTGGAAACGGTGGTGGTAGAAAAAGAAGTGAAGGTGGTAGAAACGGTTGAAGTTGAAAAAGAGGTGGTCAAAGAAGTCATTGTTGACCCCACCGAATGTAACCTTGACCCGCCCGCCGAGCCGGTTGAAATCAATATGATTGGCTGGTCCTTCCCCATTACTGATTACTACGCCGACGAGCTGAAAAAATGTGACAAAGTTGAGAACCTGACGGTCAACACCAACCTGCTGTCCTCGTCTGATGCGCAGGAACAGGTGCGGCTGGCCCTCTCCTCCGGTGGAGATTCTCCCTATGACATTGTTCATTCGGCCAACGCCGGCGTTGCAGAATGGGCCGCGGTGGGCTGGATGATGCCGCTGAACGATTTGATTGACAAGTACCGGGATGAGTACAACTTGGATGACATTCCCCAGGCAGCCTGGGACGGCGCAACAATTGACGGGCAAATTTACGGCGTGCCGATTGTGGGCAACACCTTGCACCTGATTTACCGGCAGGATATTTTTGACGACATGGGCATCGCCGTGCCGGATACGTATGATGACGTGATTGCCATGTGCAACACCATCGGCCTGGACAACCCCGATTACGATATGCCGTTTACCATCAACCTCTCGGCCGGCTGGGCCTGGGAAATCGAGTTCTTCCAGATGCTCCGGGCGTACGGCGGAGATTACATTGATGAAAATAACAACGCAACCTTTAACGGCGAAGAAGGTGTGAAGGCGGTCAACAAGTTAATTGAAATTGCCGACGCTTGCATGGGGCCTGACGGGTACTCCTTTAGCCTGAATGACCAGGAAGTGGCCGTCCAGTTAGGAACCCTGCCCGCCACCAACATGTGGGCCAGCCGGGCCGCCAACATGAGCGACCCCGACCGCACCGACCTGGTGGACGTGATTTCTTACGCCCCGGCCCCCCGCGCCACCGCCGATGGCCCCCGCGCCGGCTCGGCCTGGAACGATTTCTACATGATTCCGGCCACCACCACCAACGACCCCGACCTCATTTTCCGCATCATCATGGAAGCCGCCGACGCGCGCAGCCAGAAGGATGCGGCCAAAGTGGGCATGGCTACCCGGCTGTCCGCCGCCGAATTTGGCGGCCCGTACATGCCTGCTGCCAACCAAACCATCACCGAAGGGATTGGAAGCTACGACAAAAAACCGGCCATCGGCATTGTTCGCGCCAAAATGGGTGAATTTTTACCGTTGGTTGGCACCGGCGAAATGACCGCCCAGGAAGCCCTTGATGCCGCCGCCGAGGCTTACACCGAAGAAGCCAAAGCTCAGGGATACATCAAATAAGCGGCAGTCTGTTTTCTGTTTCAGCAGTTTAAAACAAACTCCCCGCAAGATGAGTTAACCACCCCCCGCCTCGTCGTCTTTGGCGGTGAGGCGGGGGCAGGTGTGTGGAAAAGAGGAAGGTATGAATCGAGGTACGTTTTTTCGGTTTGCTGCTCCCAGTATTGTTGTTATGACCCTGCTGATGGTTGTTCCCCTGTTTATGGCAATTTGGCTGGGAATGCAGTTTATGACCTTTAACAATATCACCGACCCCCAGTTTGTTGGTCTGCGCAACTACATTGATGTGCTGGGCGACTCCCGATTTTGGCAGGCGTTTCGTTTTACGCTGATGTACATGGCTATTATTGTGCCGGCCCAGCTTGTAATTGGATTTACCGTGGCCCTGCTGCTGGACCAGGTGTCGGGGTTGGCCCGGGGCATCTACCTCTCCATTTTTTTGCTGCCCTTTATTATTGTGCCCATTGTGGGCACGCTAATGTTCAAACAACTCTTTGAGCCGTCCGGTCTGCTCACCTGGCTCTACCAGACCATCTTCGATACAAAATTTCGCTACAACGAGGTCTCGGTCAAAACGTTGATTCTGTTTCACGGTATCTGGTACACCACTCCGTTTGCGCTGGTCACATATTTTGCCGGCATCCAAACCCTGTCGCAAGACCTGCTGGAGGCCGCCTCGATTGACGGCGCCAACCGCTGGCAGAAAATTCGCCACATTGTCATTCCCCACGTCCGCTCGCTGACCATTCTGATTCTGCTGATTTCCATTATGGATGCCTACCGCGTCTTTGATAACGTTTTTGTGCTGTCAGAACTCAACCCCATTTACAAAGCCGATACCTTGATGACCTACACCTTCCAAACGGCCATCACCGTGCAGCGGCTGGGCAAAGCCAACGCCATGGCCATTTTAACCGTGGTTGGCATTATGATTGTGTTAATTCCCAACCTCATTCAATCGTACAAACAGCAAATTGAGGAGCGCTAATTATGGAAAAGATAAAAAGCCCGCTTGGCCGGATTCTGGTACACGTAGCCCTGATATTTTTTGCCGTTTACAGTTTTGTGCCGTTTTTGTGGACCACCCTGCAATCATTCAAAACGCTCAAGGATGCCAATTCGCGCACGCCAAAGTTTATTTTTACCCCCACCTGGGAAAACTACCAGGAGTTGTGGCTGCGTTCGGTGCCGGATAACGGGGCCATCATTGCCTACTTTATTTTGTTGGTGCTGGTTCTGCTCATCTGCCTGCTCCTGTTTGCCGAGTACATTCCGGTGCGCAACGGTGTGGTGTACGCCTTTGTGGCGCTGGGCTTTGTGGCCTTGCTGTGGGGTATTCCGCGGATGGTAGACACCGCCAAATTTTACGATTATTTCATTAACACCATTATTGTTACGGTGGGTACGGTGGTTGTTTCAATTACCATTGGCAGCCTGGCCGGATATTCGCTGGCGCGATACACCGGCTTTGCCGCCGTGTTTGTGTTGATTGCCGCGCTCGGGTTCCGCGCCCTGCCCCGGCTGGCCTTTATTTTGCCCTACTACTGGATTGGCAGCGCCACCCACTTGCTCGATACACACATTCTGGTCATCATCACCCTGGTGGCGGTCAACCAGCCTTTCACCATCTGGATGCTGCGCAGCTTTTTTATGGAAATCCCCAAAGAGCTGGAGCAGGCGGCTATGGTTGACGGCTGCAACCGGCTGACCGCCTTTGTCAAAGTGATTATCCCCATTATGTGGCCGGGCATCATTTCCACGGCCCTCTTCTCGCTGTTGCTGGCCTACAACGAGTTTTTGCTGGTGCGCCTGCTGACCCAAACCAACTGGACCCTGCCGGTGGCTATCTCTCGCTTTACCGGCGGCGAAGACCCCCGCCACCTGACGCTGGCCGCGGCCGCCGCCGTATCGGCCACCATCCCCATTATGCTGGTCATTTTGTTCTTCCAGAAGAATCTGGTCAAAGGTCTGGCTGCCGGCGCGGTGAAAGGGTAAATTCGGAATGTCTGCCAAAGCCAACAAACAACTGGTGCGCGATATGTACGCGGCCCTGAACAAAAATGTGCTGGGGCTGATGAAACAGTACTGGAAAGAAGATATGGTGTGGCAAGGCCCGGCGGGCATCGGCACTATGCATGGGCTGGATGAGTTTGAGTACGATTACCGCCAGCCTTTCATCCGTTCGTTTCCCGACAAGCACGCCACCGACATCGTTCGCATTGCCGAAGGTGACTGGGTGGCGGCCACCGGCTATCAGGACACCACCTTTGCCGAAGACTGGCTGGGCATTCCGGCCACGGGCCAAAAAATCCGCATGCGCTACATGGATTTTTGGCGCATCGAAGAAGAAAACGGCGAGCGCAAACTGGCCGAAAATCTGGTGCTGATTGACATTTTGGACGTGCTGGAACAGGCCGGCTACGATGTCAACAAGGTGCTGAAATTCATCGGCTCCAAACCGCCGGAATTTTTTGACGAGGTTGAATAGCCAACAATGACTCCCGACGTTCACCAGCAAAACAAACAGCTCATCGGCCAGTTCCGGGCCGCCCTGTACAATTGCGATTCTGCAACCCTGCCCGGCCAGTTGCGCCGGCTGTTCGCCCCAAATTGCGACATCCACCTGGCTTTTCCCTTTGAAGATTTGACCGGCCCGGACGCCCTCTTTGAGCGGGTCTACCAACCCCTGCTGGCCGCCATCCCCGATGTGGAACGCCGCGATTTTATTGTGATGGCCGGCGAGGCCAACGGCCAGCACTGGGTGGGCTGCGCCGGATTTTACACCGGCGTGTTCGAGCGCCCGTGGCTCGATATTCCCCCCACGCGGCACGTGGCAGCCATGCGCCACCACGAATTTTTCCGCATCGAAGATGGCCGGGTGGTCGAGATGCAAGCCCTGTGGGACATCCCGCAGGTGATGATGCAGGCCGGCGCCTGGCCCATGACCCCCAGCCTGGGCGTGGAGTGGGTCATCCCCGGCCCGGCCGTGCAGAATGGCCTCGTCACCGGCCCGCACGATGCCGCCCGCGCGGAAGCCAGCGTCCGGCTGGTGAGCGATATGCTGGCCGCCCTGAAACGCTCGCCGCAGGGCGTGGAGGCGATGGAACTGGACCGCTACTGGCATCCCAAAATGATGTGGTACGGCCCGGCAGGTATCGGCTCGATGCGCCGCATTGCCGGATTCCGCCGCTGGCACCAGATTCCCTTTTTAAAGGCCATGCCCGACCGGGCGGCCATTCTGGAAAACGGCGCGCTGTTCGGCGACGGCGATTACGTGGGATTCACGGCCTGGCCGGGGATGCGCATGACTTTGTCCGGTGATGGCTGGTTGGGTATTCCCCCGGTGAACAAAAAACTGACCATGCGCAGCCTGGATTTTTGGCGCTGCGAAAACGGCCTCATCCGCGAGAACTGGGTGCTGGTTGACCTGCTGGATGTGTACCACCAGCTTGGGGTTGATGTATTTGCGAGGATGCGCGAAATAACGTATGCTCGCCAATAAAAATCCCAACGCAGGAGAATTTTATGTCAACTGCACGTGAAAGTTCCAACCCCGGAAAAGTTGTGTACGCCGAATCTCACCCGGTTGTCCGGTTGAGCGCCTTTCGCTTTGAGCAATCTCCGTTCATCAACAAATACCCTACCGCTGACATCATCTTTGCCCTGTACTGCAACCGCTTTTATCCCCTGAATATGGGCGAAGACGTACTTG
>RFJF01000684.1 GCA_003695455.1 Chloroflexota bacterium | reverse complement strand
CCATTGGCAACGGTCTGATTGCCCCCGGCAAAGCCTCGGTAACGGTTGGCAGCGGCGGGCAGGTTTTTACACCGCTTCAACCGGACACCCCGGCTAACCTGCGCACAAACCCGCGACTGCACGTTTTTAATCACGCAGTGCCGCACATGTGGTACGGACTGGGCGCTATCCTTTCAGCCGGGCTTTCACTGCGCTGGCTGCGAAACATTACCGGGTTGGAAAACACCCCCAACGCCTACGCCATTCTCAGCGCCGAAGCGGCGCAGGCACCTCCCGGCGCCAATGGACTCATCTTTTTACCCTACCTCTCCGGCGAAAGAACCCCCCACATGGACCCGCTGGCCCGCGGCGGCTTCATTGGACTCACCCATTTTCACCAACGCCAACATCTGGCGCGCGCAGTGATGGAGGGAGTTTCGATGGCATTGCGGCAGGCTTTGGAATTGAGTCTGGAACTGGGCGGGCAGGTAGACACCGTTATTGCTGCCGGCGGCGGCGCAAAAAGCCAAATATGGCGCCAAATTCAGGCCGATGTATTTGGGTTACCGCTGCGCCAATCATTGTTGACAGAGCAAGCCGGCGTTGGGGCGGCCCTGCTGGCGGGTGTGGGCAGCGGCGTGTACCCCAACCTGACCGAGGCCTGCGCGCAGGTGGTTCGCTACGGGCCGGCCACCCGGCCCAACCACCAAAATCATATTCGTTATAATGAGATTTTTGACCGTTACGCACAGTTGTATCCTCGTCTAAAACCGGATTTTCATGCGCTGCACCACTTTGACTAACGTTGTCGTTCCGGTTTAACAACTTTTCTGCAAATTTTACAAAACCCTCTGTATCATTACACTATCTTCACGCCGGATTGTGGTTTTGTACCCGGTGAATTTCCCCATATTTGTTGCCAGTCAATTTGCAACACACCCGATAAACGCACCCATCACAGCAAAGGAGCAACTGATGCAGGCAATCGCCACAAAACTCGGGCTGGACACAATCCGCCGGCAGTCTGTCAAAGACCAACTGCGCCGAATCAGCGTGCCGCTGGGGGTAGTTTTGATGGCCGGATTGCTGGTTATTCTGGGGGTTTACGTGCTGGCGCAAGCCACCGGCACACCGGTGTCTCGTCTCACCCGCGATCCATCGGCGGTGACCAAGGTAAGTTTCTATATTGGGCTGTTATCCACAATGGGGATTATGCTTTGGTCGGCAGCCGCGGCGGTCTGTTTGTTCAGCGCCCGGGTTTTACAGCGCCAATCAAGATTCCCGGAGGCTCGTTTTTTACTGGCATCCGGCCTGTTCTGCCTGATGCTGGCAGCGGACGACGCCTTTCTTTTCCACGAAGAGGTATTTCCGGAATATCTTTATATTCCGGAAGGGGCGGTTTACTTGGGATATGCCATGATTGCCGGCCTGTATCTGCTGGTCTTTATGCCCCGGATTCTATCAACCGACTACCTGCTGCTGGTTGCAGCCGGTGCGTTTTTGGCCGGCTCAATTGTACTGGATCGCCTGTTGTCGTTTAGCCAACTAGAGACTTTTGCCGAGGATAGCCTGAAATTTATGGGGATTGCGCTGCTGTTGACTTACTACGCCCACACCGCCGCCGGAATGCTCGGCCTCCCGGCAAAAATCAACTCACCTGAGCAACACAAACAGGGTTGATTGTTTCAGAACACCAAACACTAATGGTTGAGGTGTGTTGCGGTTTCCCCAACCATTTTCAGCTTCATCACCTGGGCCGGTAACCGTGGAGACTGCCTGAAGCTGCCAGGCTAATTCAGGTGAAAGCCGGGTGTTTCAACGCCGATGGGTGGCGTTTGATACAACCACGGTTTAATGCGCAGCTACCTACTGCCAAAACAATCGGGTTTTCTGAAAATTTGCGTACGGCGTTTATTTGCCTCCGGTTATTCAGTAATGGCGGTTGGTTGTATAATAATTGGTCCGTAAGTTGTCCGGCCAATATTACATTTCACCGGCAACCATATGTTACAACAAATTGCTCATATCTGGCCTTTGATTATCTCGGCCGTTATACTGACTTTGCTGGCGATTGTAGCCTGGAAAAATCGAACACACACCGCTGCGTTGTCATTTTTTGTGGTGATGCTTGCGCTGCTGGTGTGGGTAATTGGCTTTATTTTTGAAATCAGCAGCGATGATTTAACCGCCAAACTGTTCTGGGCCAACATACAATTTATTGGCATTGCTATTTTGCCGGTGGCCTGGCTGGCAATGGTGGTGGAATATACCGGACGCAGCCAAAAATGGCGGCCCGTAATTTTTTGGCTCACCCTCTTTGCCGTACTCAATCTGGCGGTCATTTGGAGTAACCCCTGGCATCATCTGTTTCGCGGCCAACCCTGGGTTGATTCGTCATCTCCGTTGTTCCCGGTGCTGGTTAGCGATTACGGTGTCTGGTACTACGGGGTACACGTTCCCGTTGGCATCGCCCTGTTTCTGCTCAGTTTTGTCCTACTCGTCCGCTCGCTGAGTTTTCAATCGCGGCTGTTCCGCCAGCAAATCATCGTGCTGTTGGTCAGCACGGCCCTGCCGCTGGCAGTAGATACGCTCTACAATTTGGGAATCACCCCCGTTTCCCATCTGAATTTTACGCCGGTGGCGTTCAGCATTTCCGGGGTACTCATTGCCTGGAGCCTGTTTGCACACCAGTTTTTAGAGGTTATGCCTGCTGCCCGCAGTGCCTTAATTGAAACAATGGAAGACCCCTGGCTGGTGTGGGATGCCAAACTTCGGCTGGTTGATTTGAACCCGGCGGCGCACGCATTACTCAATGCGCCCCGTGAGGGGATGGTGGGCCAACCCGCCGCCGATATTCTGGTGCAGCACCCTGACCTGCTCCACTATCTTCACCAACCCCACAACATCAAAGCTGAATTTATGGTTGAACAACAAGACACACAACACTACTACGATCTGCGCGTTTCACTGCTGGCAGACAAAAAGGGCAGACTGGCCGGGCGGCTGGTAGTACTCCGCGAAATCACGCGCCGCAAGCTCATTGAACAGGAACGCGAACAGTTGGTTGAGGCACTCAAACAATCGCTGGCGCAGGTCAAAGCGTTGCAGGGATTGTTGCCCATTTGCGCAAGCTGCAAAAAAATCCGGGATGAGCAGGGGCAATGGCATCAGCTAGAAGAGTACATCCAGACCAATTCAGAAGCAGAATTCAGTCACGGTATTTGCCCCGAGTGCCGAAAATCGCTTTATCCGGAATATTACGGGACTGACTGATTTTGTTGAAATTTACTTTGGTCAACTTGCTCTAAACCGGCCGGGCGGCCGGCAGCGGAAAGGTGAGGGTAAAGCAGCTTCCGTGGTCAACCACCAGGTCCAGCGTACCATCCAGTTGGTCAACCAGGGTGCGAACCAGCACCAACCCCAGTGAATCGGTGCTTGCAAGGTCAAAATCCGGGGGGATGCCGATGCCGTTGTCTCGCACGGTCAGGCTTACCAGGCCGCCGGGGGTTTTTCTGAGTTCAAGGTTAATCTGCCCGGTGCTGCCGTGGGGAAAGGCGTGCTTCAGGGCATTGGTCATCAATTCATTCAAAATTAAACCACAGGGAATGGCGCTGTCAATGGTCAGAAAGACGCTGTCGGCATCAACCTTAAACACAATGTAGCCGGCATTTTTGGCGTGCAGGTGAAGCAGCTTTTTGCCAATATCTTCAATGTAGTCGCCAAAATCAATCTGGGCCAGGTTGTCTGACCGGTACAGCATATCGTGGATTGAGGCCATAGAGCGAATACGGTTGCGGCTGTCCTGCAACATTTGCCGTACTTGCGGGTCTGCAATGTTAAAAGATTGCAAAGAAAGTATGCTGGATACAATCTGCAAATTATTTTTAACCCGGTGATGGATTTCT
>RFJF01000683.1 GCA_003695455.1 Chloroflexota bacterium | reverse complement strand
GTGGGCCGGGTTGCAGCGGCGCGGCAGTTGGGCCAACGAGGGCATCATTCTGGCCGCCGGGCTGGTGATTGCCGGTTTTGGCTACATTGGGCTGACCGGCTGGCTAGACAGGCCCTGCGCCGCCGATGACCAGCTTTGCCGGTTGGCGTGGCTGCAACCCGTGGCCGCGCTGGGGCTGTTTGTGGTAATTGTGGCCTTTTTTGCTTATTTAAGCGGCCCGGCGGTGGCCCTGCGCGGCGCGGCCATTACCGGCGTAATCATCGGACTCATTTCGATGGTCAGCCTGGGTTGGCGGCTCAATTTTGGGCCGTTGATGAATTTGCCGTACCAGCCGCTGGCCGGCGTACCCGCCGCCACCGAACTGCAATCGCTGGCCGCTACGCTTTCCAATGAATCGCTCATCCGCACTGGCGATGACGAAATGCTGGACGTGGCCGTGGTTGGCCCGCTGCACCCCTCGCTGGCGTGGGAACTGCGCCGCTTTGCCAATTTTTTGCAGGTCACTTCGGTGCAGGGGCTGGATGGTAACAGCGCCATTATCACCCCCGCCGGAGATTCGGAGTTCAACCTGGGAACAGCCTATCTGGGGCAGGATTTTGCGCTGGATGCCTACTGGCAGCCGGCGGGTCTGCCGCCCAAAGAAATGCTCAAGTGGCTCATTTATCGCCGGGCAGCCACACCGCCGGCAGGCAACCGGGTAATTCTGTGGCTGCGGATGGGCGGCAACCGGGGCTGACCGGTCCCGGTTTTAATGCTGATGTAATGAATGAGTGGCATGGTTCATTTGCACACTATGTCATCTTTGCAAATTCCGTACAGTTTTCTGCTGTCTGCGTGTTGCGTGTTACGGAACACACAACACGTCCCACGTACGGTATCAACAAGACAGCTCAATTTGTAAAGTTGTTCTCCGGATATGTGAACCACACCGAATGAATCGAGGTTTTGCCATTGACGGTACAAAGTGAGTCTGTACAAAAAAAATTCAGTCTCGATACGCCCGTCAGCGCCCTGTTTTCGCTTAACTGGGAACTGGTGCTGTACGGCGTGATTTTGGCGCTGGCTATTGCCACCCGCCTGTACGATCTGGGCGCGCGGGTGATGAGCCACGACGAAAGCCTGCACACGCTCTACAGTTGGAATCTGTACGCCGGTAAAGGCTACCAACACGATCCGCTGATGCATGGGCCGTTTCTGTTCCACATAACGGCGCTGATGTACTTTTTGTTTGGCGATAACGATTTTACCGCGCGGCTGGGCGCGGCGCTGCTGGGTTCGGTGCTGGTGGTGCTGCCCTACTGGTTCCGCCCCTGGCTGGGGCGGTTGGGCGCGCTGGCGGCCTCGTTCATGATCCTCATTTCGCCGGGCATGTTGTACTACAGCCGTTACATTCGCCACGATATTTTTGTGAGCGTCTGGACCGTGCTGATGGTGCTGGCCTTCTTTCAGTTTATGCGTACCCGCGGTGTGCGCTGGCTGTACGTGGGCGCCATTGCCGTGGGGCTGATGCAATCAACCAAAGAGATTAGCTACATTCACGGCTTCATTGGGGTCACATTTATCGGCGCGGCATGGCTGTGGGAAGTGCTGCCCACGGCCCGCCGCCGGGTACTCAACTACGCCCTGCTGGCGGTATCGGTGGTACTGCTGGCGCTGGCGTTTTACGGTGCAGCGCAGCCCGCCCAGGTTGTACCCGAAGGCCAGGAGGCCGGCTTTTACCTGTGGGACCACGTAGATTTGATGGTAATGATTGCCGGGCTGGCGCTGGGCTGGCTGGTTATCCAACTGGCCGTTGACCGGGAACAGCAGCCGGTGCTGGGCTTCATTAGAAGCCTGCCGGCCCACTGGTCAGACATCGCCAAAGCGGCGCTGGCAGCCATCATCATTTTTGTGCTGCTGCACACCACCTTTTTCACCAACATTGGCGGCCTTTACACCGGCACCATCGGCGAAGTAGCCTACTGGCTGGAACAGCACGGCGTGCAGCGCGGCGGCCAACCCTGGTACTACTACCTGTTTTTGGTGCCCATGTATGAATTTTTGCCGATATTTGTGGGCGGCATTGGCGCGCTGGTGTATATCATCCGGCGCAAATTCCCGGCCCACGCCGCCGACCCGCTGCCCGTTGAGCCGCAAGCAGCGGAAACTCCGGCCAAACGGAGCCGCAAACATCAAGCCGAAACCACACCGTCGCAATTTGCCGGCGGCCTCTGGCCCAGCGACGGCGGCACATTTGCGGCCTTTGTCATTTACTGGGCGTTCATTGCATTTGTTATTTACAGTTGGGCCGGCGAAAAAATGCCGTGGCTGACCATCCACATGACACTGCCCGCCATTTTTGTGGCCGGGCACGTCATCCAGACCGTGCTGGGCAATTTCAACTGGCAGGCCGCGCGGAAAAACGGTGGCCTGTTGCTGGGCGGCGCGCTGCTGCTCATGCCCGCCGCGCTGCTGGCCATCATCACCGCCGACCCGTTCCGCAGCCAATCGCTGCAAGCCATGAACGATACCTCG
>RFJF01000682.1 GCA_003695455.1 Chloroflexota bacterium | reverse complement strand
GCCAATCGGCGTTTTGGGGAATATACCTGATGAGCATGCTGGCGGTTGGCGGCGGGTTGTGGTGGTTTTGGCGGCGTAATTAAGCAGCGGGAACAAAACCAGCCACGCAGGCAAAGTCATCAATTTGCAGCGAGCAGGAGATGTTCTCGAATCCGTGCCGGCGCAGTAGTTCAAGGTGGCGGCTAACACTCAGGCGTCCGGGGTTGTTTGGCACCGAGCCGCCTTCGGGGGCGGTTAAATCGGCGTTAATAAACAGGCCGCCGGCGGGCAAAAGTTGGCGGGCAATGGCGTAAATGCGCTCAACGCGGCTTTCATCGCCCAAATCATGCAGAGATTGCATAGAAACAATGGCGTGGATGGGCCGCTGTAACTGCTCTTGCCAGCCGTCGCTGTTGAGGTCTGTGTGGATGACGGTGGCGCGGTTGGCAAACGGCTCCAGTTGTTCGCGGCTAAAGGCCACAAAATCGGGGCCAATATCAAGGCCGGTGTACTGCACGTGGTCAAACACGCGCACCAATCGGCGGGCCAACATTCCCGCCCCGGAACACAGCTCGACCACGTGCGGATTTTTGGCCGTCAGACGGCTGATGTGGTCTACAATATTGTTGACCACAGCGCCCCGGTTAGGGTGGGTGCGGTTTATCTGGGCCAGATAGGCCAGCACGTCATCCCGGCTGTGCACCTGATGGAAGGGAATGTGTTTGGCGCGGCCAAATTCTTTGCGCATCCAGTAGAAAATGTGGCCGTGCGGAAAGTCCTCTAACTGACCCACCACTTCGTATCCGGCTTTTTTGTAAAACTCTCTGGCCTGAAAATCAAAGGTTTGCAAATGGGCGTGGATACAGCCCCGAACCAACCCCTCGATTTCGGCGGCGCGCAGCATGCTTTTGCCAAAGCCTTGCCCCCGGTACTCGGCGTCAATCCAGAAATCATCAAATTCTACCCAGTCCCAAAAGGTACTGCCCACCAGACCGCCCACCAACTCACCGTCTGCTGTGCGTAAAAAAATGCCCAACGGCTGAACCGCGTCGGGACGGCGGGCGGCGCGGTGCTGGGGCGAGACGGCATTGTTGAAAGCCTGAATTTTTTGGTGGATAAACCGGCGCTCGTCCGGGTGGGGTTCGTTGGTCAGCTGTATGTTCAGTCCGTTTTTTCGGGCCAGAATGGTTTCCATTAGGTGCTCCGCCAAAAAGTTAGAAAATCCATTAAACCGTTTGTGTTGAATATCACCAGATTATAAACAATTTTGATGAAGGCACAAAACAGAAATTACACAGATTGACAGCGTTTTTGGACTGGGCTAAAATCTGACCGTTCGCGTGGAGCTTGCCAACCCTCACCAACATCTGAATCTGAAAGGACAACTTTGTGGACTGGTTTATCTACCTTGCAGTCATTGCTGCCGGCTTTGGGGCCGGCTTTATTAACACCCTGGCCGGCAGTGGATCGCTGATTACGCTGCCGCTTTTGATTTTTTTGGGTATACCGGCCAATGTGGCTAACGGGACTAACCGGGTGGGCGTGCTGGTGCAGAACGTGGTTTCGGCGGCCAGCTTCTACCGGCGCGGGGTGATGGATTGGCGGCGCGGGATAATTCTGGCGCTGCCGGCTATTGTGGGGGCGGTGATTGGCGCACAAATTGCGGTCAATCTGAATGAGCAGATGATGCGTCGTACCATTGGCGTGCTGATGGTGGTTATGCTGGTGGTGATTGTGGTCAAACCCAAGCGCTGGCTGGTGGGCCGGCCAGAGGCGCTGGCGCAGCGGCCGGGGATACTGCAAATGGTCATCTTCTTTTTTATTGGTATTTACGGCGGATTTATTCAGGCCGGGGTAGGGATTTTTTTACTGGCGGCGTTGGTGCTGAGCGTGGGGTATGATTTGGTCAAGGCCAATGCGGTAAAGGTGTTGATTATTATGACATTTACCGTGTTTGCGCTGGTGGTGTTTGTTATCAACGGGCAGGTTTTGTGGGGCATAGGGTTTTTGCTGGCAATTGGTAATGCGCTTGGCGGTTGGGTAGCGGCTAAAATGGCTGTCGAGCGGGGCGCAGTGTTTGTGCGCTGGCTGTTGATTGCGGTGGTGGTGGTATCGGCGGCCAAACTGCTGGGCCTGTTTGACCTGCTGGCCGGGTTGTTTTAGCCAAAGCAAAAAGCGGCCGCAAGGCCGCTTGCTCTGTATGAATTTGTGATTTGACGGGTTAACCAAAGCGATAACCCACGCCCCATTCGTTGTGGATAAGGTTGGGGTTTGAGGGGTCGCTTTCAAGTTTGCGGCGCAAATAGCTAATGTACAGCCGCAGGTAGTCAATCTCGCCAACGTACTCCGGCCCCCAGACTTCGGTCAGCAGAAATTCGTGGGGCAGCACGCGGCCCTTGTATTTAACCAGCACGGCCAGCAGTTTGAACTCGGTAGGGCTGAGGTCAATCCGTTCGCCGTCAATGGTTACCTCGTACTTGTCCAAATCTACCACCAGGTTATCCTGGGTAAAAATCGGCTCGGTTTTTTTTGAGCCGTTGGAATCAGATGACCGGGAGACGCGCCGCAGGACCGCGCGGATGCGCGCGCCCAGTTCATCGGCGGTAATGGGTTTTACCAGGTAATCGTCGGCCCCCAAATTTAACCCCTTGATGACTTCATCCTGAGACCCCAGCGCCGTGAGCATAATAATGGGCACATCGGTCATTTCTCTGAAGCGTTCACAGGTTTGCCAACCGTCCATATCGGGCATCATCACATCAAGAACAATCACATCGGGCCGGAACACGTAAGCCTTTTTCAAGCCGTCAATGCCGTTGTTGGCAGTTTCAACCTCAAACTTCATTTTGGTGAGCATCAGTTTGATTAACTCACTCAGGTCGCGGTCGTCATCAATAAAAAGTACTTTGGTTTTCACAATCAAACTCCGCTTACTGGCGCAAGGATATATTCGATGATATAAGCAGTTTACCAGATTTTTTGTGGTTTGACTAGTGAAATGAGACTAAAGTCAGTGGTGGAATACTCAAAATTC
>RFJF01000681.1 GCA_003695455.1 Chloroflexota bacterium | reverse complement strand
TAATTTTTCCGCGTTGCCGGGGTGTGGTTTACAAACATTCTGAACACAGCTATAATTCTGACATATCGCTCCGAGGCCAATTTTTTCTTGTTGTATCAGGAAACTGTGTGCCACCATCGCAAACACATCACCTTCTGCAAGGTTAGTCCGGAGAATGTTCCATGGAACACAAAAGCACCATTTTGATTGTTGATGACAATATTGCCGGCAGAGAAACCCTGAAAGGGCTGTTATTTGGGCGGGGGTACAACCTGCTGTTTGCAGCCGATGGCGTGGAAGCTCTGCAAAAGGCCGAACAATTTACCCCCGATTTGATTCTGCTGGATGTGATGATGCCCGGCATGGACGGTTATGAAGTGTGCCAGCATCTGCGGGCCAACCCCAAAGTGGCCGAGGTTCCGGTGATTATGGTAACCGCATTGGATGACCGTGACTCGCGGTTGCGGGGCATTGAAGCCGGCGCCGATGATTTTGTCTCTAAACCGTTTGACCACGCCGAGCTCCGCAAACGGGTGCAAACCATTACCCGCCTCAACCGTTACCGGCGGCTACTGTCTGAGCGCACCAAATTTGAATGGGTTGTTGAACAAGCTGATGACGGATACGTTATCATCAATCAAAATGACAAAATTCTGTACGCAAATTCGCAGGCCCGTTTGTATCTGAATTTGCCGCCCGGTGATAATCAGGTACCCGCCCAGCCGTTTTTGCAGCTGGTCCAAACGCAATACAACGCCGAACCTGCCGCTGCCTGGGCCATGTGGCCCGGCAAGGCCACCGCATCACTGCCGCGTTATCTGGTCAGGCCCGCTACAGCTAATGCCAACCCGTTCTGGCTTCAGGTGGATAATGTTGATATGAACGCCGGTGATACCGAAGAACACCTGATCAGACTCAGAGACGTTACCACCAAAGTTTCAGACCAACGTTCAATGTGGACGTTTCACGGCCAAATCAGCCACAAATTACGCACGCCCCTCAACCATCTGTTTGCCTCACTGGATATGATTGACGACGCAGACCTGGCTTGCACCAATGAAGACACCCGAACCTTTTTTTCTATTGCCCGGCACGGCGCAACGCGGCTAAAAAATGAATTGCAGGATATCCTGCAATTCATTGACGCACCGCAATTGGTAAATGCTGATGTTGAAGGGTGCCGGCCCACAGACATTACAAATATTGTCAAAAATATCAGCAACCTTCTGGATTTACAGCCCCCCACGCTTTCATTTAAGAATCTGGACCCTGCCGGCGATTATCAATTGATTCTTGGCGCGCAAGCAGTAGAGTTGATTTTGTGGGAGCTAATGGAAAACGCCAAAAAATTTCATCCGGAACAATCGCCGGTCATTGACATTACTGTGTCACGGCTGCCCAATCAGTATGCGTTGATTCAAGTAGGCGACAATGGGTTGACCCTGTCGCCCGATCAGCTTGAAAATATGTGGGCGCCCTACTATCAGGCCGAAAAATATTTTACCGGCCAGGTGGGCGGTACAGGGTTGGGGTTATCGCTGGTCACATCGCTCATTTGGGGTGTAGGCGGCAATTGTAGTTCGCACAACAGGGCCAATCAACCCGGCATTGTCATCGAACTAACAATTCCCCCAAAAATATCTGACCCCCATTGACCCAACTGTTTAAAATTACAAAAATTACTGTTGCCCAAACAATCATTTTATGGTAAGATAAAATCGTTAAGGATTTCACGCAGTATTACCGCTTCTTTTTAAGTTTCACCCCAAAAAACCAGAATCAAGGAGGAACCCGAAGATGGGCGAGGTGCCAGATATTGTAATTGGACGCCTACCAATTTATCTACGCGCATTAAAGCATTTGATGGCCGCCGACAAAGAGTTTACATCATCTCAGGAATTAGGGCGGATTCTGGGAATTGGTTCGGCACAGATCAGAAAAGACCTCTCTCATTTTGGTGAGTTTGGCAAGCAGGGGACCGGTTATGAAATTAGCTACCTCAGCGACCAAATCTCTAAAATCCTGAATGTTGACCGGGATTGGTCTGTTGCATTGGTTGGTTTTGGTGACTTGGGGCAGGCGCTGGCCCATTACGCAGGCTTTGCATCCAAGGGGTTTCACATTGACATAATTTTTGATAACGACCCTGCCAAGCTTGGTGAATCGGCCAAGGGCACACCGGTGCTGGATGTATCTCAAATTGGGCCAATCATTGCAGAAAGAAAAATAAGAATTGCTATTATTGCCGTTCCTGCATCGGCAGCGCAGGCTGTTGCCGAACAGTTGGTTGATTCGGGAATTCGGGCAATTTTGAGTTACGCGCCCATTACCCTAAAATTGCCTGAGTATGTGCGGGTACAATACATTGACCCGGTTACACACCTGCAACGGATGACATACTATCTGGCTTGATAACACCGGCAAATCAAAGCACAAAAAAAACCGTAATTACAAACGGTTTTTTTTATTTAACAGCAGTTCAGTTGCCGGGATTTCTGCAATATCAAAATTTTACTGTAGCCGATAATGAATGCATCAGATGCCGCTGAAGGTGGGTACTGCCGCCCGTTCAAGCGCCTCTCTGATTTCCAGCCCCCAGCCGGCGCCTAATGCCACGCAGGCTTCCGGGTTATCGGCCACATAACAGGGCACGCCAATTTGCTCGGTGAGCATCACATCAAGGTTACGCAGTTTGGCCGAGCCGCCGGTAATAATCACCCCACGGTCAATAATATCAGATGCCAGTTCAGGCGGTGTTTTTTCCAGCACACTCTTGACTACGCTGCTAATTGCTGACAGGGGTTCACTCATGGCGTCGGTGATTTCTGTGGATGTGACTGTAATTGTGCGCGGCAAGCCGGCTACGTGGTCTCGCCCTTTAACCTGCATTTCCAGCGGTTCATCCAGCGGGGTGGCGCTGCCAATGTTAATTTTTATCTCTTCGGCGGTTTGCTCGCCAATGGCCAAATTGTATTTACGCCGAATATAATTGATGATGGCTTCATCCAGCTTCATGCCGGCAATGCGCACCGAATCGCTGGTGACAATGCCGTTCATGGCAATCACCGCCGCCTCTGACGTACCGCCGCCAATGTCTACCACCATATTGCCGGTGGGCGTATCAATGGGCATGCCGGCGCCAATGGCGGCGGCCAGCGGCTCGGCAATGGTGTAGGCCTGCCGGCGGGCCGCCTTTCTGGCGGCGTCTTCAACGGCCCGGCGTTCAACGCTAGTGATCCCCACGGGGGTACTGATCATCACTTCTGGCGGGAACAGTCTGAAGCGGCCAACCAGGCGCTCAATGTAAAAATCGAGCATTTTCTCGGTTACGTAATAATCGGCAATCACGCCGTCGCGGAGGGGGCGTTTAATTTCGATGGCTTCCGGCACGCGCCCCAGCATAGACAGCGCTTCCTGTCCAATGGCTACAATCCGGTCATCATTTTGAGAAATTGCAACCACCGAGGGTTCTTGCAATACAATGCCGCGCCCTTTCACGTAAATTAAAATGCTGAACGTGCCCAGGTCAATACCCACCTTTTTTCCAAACATGCTGTCTCCAAAATGCGTCAGAGTGCGTTGATACAAACCTGATTATTGTAAAAGAATTTGAGAATTGAGCAAACCCAATGATTGCAAAAAGGCCAGGAGTGGTCAACTCCTGGCCTTGCCGGACAACTGGGTTGAATTGACAAACCGGTTACTGCATACGTTCATAGTCTGAACGTTGCGGTGCAAAACGTTTCTCGGCCCGGCGGCGTCCCACCTTGAGCCGGGTCAGTGAACGGCGCAGCGAGGCTTCGATGCGCGTAAAGTCAACATCGCTCTTTTTGGCCTGGGCTAAAAGTTCTTCGGCGCGTTTGCGGGCGGCTTCTGCGCGTTCCAGGTCAATTTCTTCGGCGCGTTCGGCGGCGTCGGCCAGAACCACAACGTGTCCCGGCTGCACCTCCATAAAGCCGCCGCTTATTGCCAAAAACTCATCGGGCTGGCCGTCTCGTTTGACTACCAGTTCGCCGTAGGTGAGCGCGGTAAGCAGAGCAGCGTGGCGGGGTAAAATACCCAGCACCCCTTCTGAACCGGGCGCAACCACCATATTCACTTCTTCATCAATGAGCTTGCGCTCAACTGTAATCACTTCAAGGCGTAGTGTTGCCATGAAATTACTTCGCTTTCATATGGCGGTCAAGCACTTCTTCAATGTTACCGGCCATGTAAAAGTGTTGCTCGGCCACGTCATCCATTTCACCGTCAAGGATTTTCTTGAAGCCGGCCACCGTTTCGGTAATGGGTACGTAGCGGCCTTCCCGCCCGGTAAACTGTTCGGCCACAAAGAAGGGCTGCGAGAAGAAACGCTGGATTTTGCGGGCGCGCGCCACCACCAGTTTGTCATCTTCAGAAAGTTCATCAATCCCCAGAATGGCAATGATGTCTTGCAGGTCTTTGTAGCGCTGGAGCACGCTCTGCACACCGCGAGCTACGTTGTAGTGGTCTTCGCCCACAATTTGCGGGTCAAGAATCCGGCTGTTAGAGGCCAGCGGGTCCACGGCGGGGTAAATACCCAGTGCGGCAATAGCGCGTTCCAGAGAAATGGTGGCATCAAGGTGAGCAAACACGGTTACGGGTGCCGGGTCGGTGTAGTCGTCGGCGGGTACGTACACGGCCTGCATACTGGTAATTGAGCCGCGGGTGGTTGAAGTGATGCGTTCCTGCAACTCGCCCATTTCTGTAGCCAGGGTAGGCTGGTAGCCCACGGCGCTGGGCATGCGGCCTAACAGCGCCGATACTTCTGAACCACTCATTACAAAGCGGAAAATATTGTCAATGAAGAGGAGTACGTCTCGCCCTTGGTCACGGAAATATTCGGCCATGGTCAGGCCGGTAAGGGCCACGCGCAAGCGCACGCCGGAGGGTTCGTTCATTTGGCCGAACACCATGCACAGCTTATCGAGTACGCCGGCTTCTTTCATTTCCTGATAAAGTTGGGTGCCTTCGCGGGTGCGTTCACCCACACCGGCAAACACAGAGAAACCGCCGTGTTCGCGGGCCAGCGAGGCGATGAGTTCCAGAATAACCACGGTCTTGCCCACGCCTGCACCGCCAAAGATGCCGGTTTTACCCCCTTTGGTGAAGGGGGCTACCAGGTCAATGACTTTTACGCCGGTTTCAAAAATTTCGGCTTTGGTAACCTGGTCTTTAAATTCCGGGGCGGGGCGGTGAATAGGGTAATAGGTGTCGGCGGTTACGTCTCCCAGCCCGTCAACGGGGCGGCCCAACACGTTAAAAATTCGGCCCAGGCTGGGGTTACCAACGGGCACGCTAATGGGCGCGCCGGTGGCGTAGGCAGCCATCCCGCGGCGCAAACCATCGGTGGTGTCCATGGCAATGGTACGCACAACATCGTTGCCCAGGTGTTGCTGCACTTCCAGCACCAACGAGTCCTGACCTTCACGGGGAACATCAACTGCGTCATAAATTTCCGGCAATTGTTCCGGTGGAAATTCAACGTCTACTACCGCACCCATCACCTGGGTTATGCGGCCTGCGGTTCCTTTTGCCATTCAATCCTCCTACTGAACAGCCGCCGATTTGTGGAGTGACAGCGGGCTGTTCAAACTTGTGGGTGTACTTTATCTTAACAAATTGTGACTGTCAGGCTTGCGCCAATGCTTCGGCGCCGCCGGCAATATCCAGCATTTCTTTGGTAATGGCTTCCTGGCGTGCCTTGTTGTAAGACAGGGTCAGGTCGCCAATCAGTTCTTTTGCGTTTTCTGTGGCGTTGCGCATGGCCACCATTCGGGCAGAGTGTTCGCTGGCAAAAGCTTCTACCAACGCCTGGTAAATCTGCAATTCGGTAAAGCGGGGTAAAAGCGTATCCAGCAGGGTTTCGGCGTTTGGTTCGTAGATGTAATCGGCTTTGACCATGGTGGTTTCCTGGCCCAGGTATTCGCTCATCACTTTGCTTTCAATATTGCCGGGCTTGATGGGCAACAACATGCGAACAACGGGTTCCTGGGTCAGGGTGTTGATAAAATCGGTGTAAGCCAGGTACACTTCGTCAAATTCGCCGGTTAAAAATCCGTCAAGGGCAATGCGGGCAATTGGCAATGAGTCCAGCAATGTTGGCTGGGCCGGTAAATCTGTAAACTCTGCCACCACCTTGCGGCCGTACCGGACCATAAAATCACGCCCTTTGCGGCCAACCGTAATCAGGCTGGCGTCTTCAACGTTGTTCTGGCGCATAAAGCGGCTCACTTTGCGAATCATGTTGCCGTTATAGGCGCCGGCCAGCCCTTTGTCTGAGGTAACCATGATGATAGCAACGTGATTTACCTGCTCTCGTTGGCGGAGCAGCGGATGGAGCAAATCTACCGCGCCGTATTGTGACGAGAGGTGAAGCAGGATTTCCCAGGCTTTGGCGGCGTATGGCCGGGAGGCCAGGGCTTGCTCCTGGGCGCGCCGCATTTTAGAGGCGGCCACCATTTGCATGGCCCGCGTTACCTGGGCAATATTTTTTACACTTTTAATTCGTCGTTTGATTTCGCGAACTGAGGCCACGAGTTTTCCCTAACGTTGTGTTATTTAGTTGGGCACGCTGTATCCGGCAGACTGGTTGTATTCTGCCAGCGCCGAATTCAACGAAGCCTCAATGTCGTCGGTTATACGTTTCTGGTTGGTAATGGCCTGCCCTACTTCGGGGTGGCTTTTGCGCATAAAGTCCAGCAATCCGGCTTCATAGGCCTGAATTTCGCTGACCGGTACATCACGCCCGTAACCTTTGGTCATGGCGTAAATGGCAATCACCTGTTCTTCCAGGGGAACCGGGGCGTACTGCGGCTGTTTGAGCAGTTCTGTCAGGCGCAAGCCACGTTCCAACTGGTCACGGGTGGCCTTATCCAGGTCTGAGCCAAACTGGGCAAAGGCGGCCAGTTCACGGAACTGGGCCAGTTCGAGCCGCAACTGGCCGGCTACCTGTTTCATGGCTTTGGTTTGGGCATCGCCCCCCACCCGAGACACCGAGATACCGGCGTTCACGGCCGGACGCTGCCCGGCGTAAAACAGGTCACTTTCCAGGAAAATCTGGCCGTCGGTGATGGAGATGACGTTGGTGGGCACGTAGGCGCTCACGTCGCCGGCCAGGGTTTCGATGATGGGCAGGGCGGTCAGCGAGCCGCCGCCGTTGGCTTTTGAAAGTTTGGCGGCGCGTTCAAGCAGGCGTGAGTGCAGGTAAAACAGGTCGCCGGGGTAGGCTTCGCGGCCGGGCGGGCGGCGCAGCAACAATGAAATCTGGCGGTAGGCCCAGGCGTGTTTACTCAAATCATCATAAACAATCAGCGCTTCACGGCCGGAGTCCATAAAATATTCGCCAATGGAGCAGCCGGTGTAGGGAGCCAGATATTGCATAGGGGCGGGTTCTGACGCGCCGGCAACCACTACAATGGTGTGGTCCATGGCGCCGTATTTTTCCAGCGTACCCACTACCTGGGCAACCTGGCCCTGCCGCTGGCCAATAGCCACATAAATGCAAATCAGGTCTTTGCCTTTTTGGTTGATAATGGTATCAAGCGCCAGCGCGGTTTTACCGGTCTGGCGGTCGCCAATAATCAACTCGCGCTGGCCGCGGCCAATGGGAATCATTGAATCAACGGCTTTGATGCCGGTTTGCACCGGGGTATCTACGTTGTCACGTTCAATTACGCCGGGCGCAATTTTTTCGATGGGGTAGTAGGTGTCGTGGACAATGGGGCCTTTGCCGTCTACAGGTTCGCCAACGGCGTTGACCACACGGCCTACCAAGGCATCGCCCACCGGCACCGAGGCAATGCGGCCGGTGCTTTTGACGGTGTCGCCTTCTTCAATGTGCTCAAAGTCACCCAGAATAACGGCGCCAACCTCTTCTTCTTCAAGGTTGAGGGCCAACCCCAGTACGCCGCCGGGGAATTCGAGCAGTTCGGTAGCCATCACGTTGGCCAGCCCGCTCACGCGGGCAATCCCGTCGCCCACGCTGATGACGTGGCCTACATCGGCAACTTCTACCGGTGCATCAAATGACTCTATTTGTTCTCGAATTCGTGCGGTAATATCATCTAACTTAAGGACCATTTCGCCTCCAAAGTGGTGTGATGAAGGTTTGGCGGGAGTTAACTGGTTACTCCCAGCAAATTGCTCATCGATTCAAGCCGGGTTGCCACGCTGCCGTCAATGATTTTGTCACCAACCTGCACAACCACACCACCCACAATCGATGCGTCAATATTAAATTGGAATTCCAGCCCTTCGCCGTATTTTTGCCGGAGCTTTTGGCGGAACTGCTCTTTTTCTGAATCAGACAGCTCAATAGCGGTTGTGACGCGCGCTACCTGCACTTGCGGGCCGCCTTTTGCCATCCAGTTCAGTTGAGCAATAACGTCAGGCAAAATATCCAGGTTACCCTCTTTCAGCATCAGGTAGAAAAAATTTTTCACATACTGATCACTGGTATCAGGCAGTACGGCATCCAGCGCTTGTTTGCGCTCTTCAAACGAGCGACTGGTGTCTCCCAATTCCTGAAACAGGGCGGGGTTAGTTGCCAGTTTTTCCTGAACGCTGTTGAGCGCGGCAAACCATTTTTCTAACGCCTGGCTGAATACGGCAGTGGCATATTTCCGCGAAAGCTCTTGTGCTTTCACTATGCGTCTCCTAAATCAGCTAAGAATTGGTTAACCAGCTTGCGCTGCGCGTTTTCATCAACGGCTTCGCCAACAACTTTATTGGTGATCTGCATAGCCAGGTCGGCGGCCTGTTTTTGCAGGTCGGCCATGATGGCCTGTTTTTCCTGCTCAGCCTCTTCGCGGGCTTTACTTTTGATGTCTTCCGCTTCTTGCCGGGCGGCGGCCAGAATTTCCTGGCGCATTTTTTCTGTGGCTTCGGCGGCTTTGCGGGCATCTTCTTGAGAGGATTGGCGGGCTTTTGCCAGTTCCTTCTCAAATTCTACACGCTGCTGGGCGGCTTCTTCTGCGGCTTTGTCGGCGGCGGCCAACGAATCTGAAATACGTTGTTGCCGCTGCTCCAACATCCCTAAAATCGGTTTGTAGGCAAATCGCTGCAACAAAAACAGCACCAACCCAAAGTTAATAATGTATACAATCAATACTAAAGGATCAATTCCCAGTGCGGCCAATTTCTACCTCCTTGTCTAGTTTAGCAAGTTGTCAAATGCAAAATTTAGACAACAAACAGGAGAATCAGAGAGACAACCAGACCAAAAATGGCCAGCGCTTCGGAAAAGGCGATACCAATGAACATGTAGGTCACAATGGTGCCTTCCATATCGGGGTTGCGGGCCATTGACTGGAGCGCACCCATAGCGGCAATACCAATGCCAATGCCCGGCCCAATAGCACCCAGGCCCATAGCCAGGCCGGCGCCAATCAATTTACCCAGAAAGGTTGCTGCTGCAAGATCCATAGTAGAATTTCCTCCTGATTTTATTGGATAGCTATTTTCAATCGTTAAAATCGTTAAACAGTAACGGACAGATACCAGAATTAGTGGGCTTCGTCGTGGTCACCGTGCCCGGTAATTGCCACTTTGTAGAAGGCCACTGAAAGAATGTAGAACACAAAGGCTTGAATAATGCCCACAAACACTTCGAATCCAATCAACGGGGTTACAATCAACAACGGTACCAGGAAGGTGATAACCAGCAGCATCACCTCGCCGGCAAAGATGTTGCCAAACAACCGGAAGCTGAACGCGACAATTTTTACAAATTCGCTGAGTAGTTCAAGCAGGCCCACAAAAACGTCAATCAACCCCATTGCAATATCGCCGCCACCTTTGGCTGAACGCAATTTATCAAAAATAAAGAACTTACCCATAAACCCGCCAAGCCCCAAGGCCATAATTCCAAAAGTCCAGGCCATAGCCTGCGTAATAAATGCCAGAGCAAAGGTAAAGTTCAGGTCTGCGCTGGGGGCGCGGAAGAATGGCACCAACACCTGGCCCGGTTCGCAGCCCAGCGGCGCGCGTTCGGTTGTGGCGGCTTCGGTTTCGTGTCCGGTATCGGCTTCATGGCCGCCTTCGGCGGCGGCTGCCTCGCCATGATGCGGCGATTCGCAGACTCCCACGGCGCTCAACGGCACACCAATGAACACCCCAAACAGGTTAGATACCACCACAAAAATGAAAATGGTGGCCGGTACCAGGAAAAATTTGCTGACCCATTGGGAACCGGATACACCCTCGGTGAGGTTGTACAGCCCTTCAACCAACATTTCTACAAAATTTTGCAGGCCGCCGGGCATATATTCAAGTTTACGGGTGGCCATAAAGAAAAACAAGAAAATGACGACGGTGACAATCCACGATGAAAACAGTGAATTGGTTACGGTCAACGGCCCAATTGAAAATAAAGGTTCAGCCTTAATGGAGATGAGCGGCGCGGGCATTTTTATAAACAATGCGCCGACAACAGCAACAATAAGCCCACCAATGATGTACGGAAGTGATGATTTAAGATTCATTCGCTTTTTCCCTACTCCGGGTTAATTGTTGATTGCGTGTTGCCACGCGGTAAACGGCATAAATTGAAAAGACAAAACCAAGAAACATCAGAATAATCATCAGCCAGGGTGCGGTTTGCCACATATTATCAAGCCACATTCCACACACCAACCCCCCAAACACCGGACACAATAACATGGCCATAAATTTGATTGCTAACTGCGAACCAACAGCCCAGGCACCGTACCCTTTACTTGCCTTTGAAATTAGTCCGTGTTTTTTCAAATTCCTGCCCGTTCAACAGCCAACGGCCCGAAACAAGTGCGCCGGCGCAACATTCGTATGGTACATTGGGGATATTTTGTGGCAAAGCTGAGATTTTGTTAATCCAGCGGCGATTATACCACGCCCGCAAATGCTTCGTCAAACTTGTGAGTTTCACCTCAAATTTTGGTGCCAAATCTCTTGAGGGAACCGCCGTAACTTTGCAGGTAATTTCACAAGCGAGGCGATGGTACACTACTTCAGTTGATTTGTCCAATCGTATCCCATCATTTTAGTAAAAAACACTATAAAAATTCCCTTATATGTAGTGCCCAGCCGGCCTGCTCTAATTTGCAAACTGTACCAGCCGGCCAGCCCCGTTTGTTTGCCGTAATTGAGCTCAAGGGTTTATTGGTGACTGCCGGCCGGCAATTGCACCGTTTAAAAATCAATTTTATTGCCAAACCAGGCCAATATTTTTTATCCGCCCCCAAAACAAGTTGTCTGTTTACCGGCTTACCATTAGAATTTGTTATACTTGGCAACAAAAATAAAGAGCCAGGTACCCCTGGCGGAACAGCAGCAAAAATAATATCCCGACCGGTGGGATACCTCTACGCCGGGCAACCCGGCGGGCATCGGGATACCACGCCTGCCGGATTTTCAAGGCAGAGAGGCCCAAATTGGTGTCTCCGGGGAGTCACCGCCCCCTGATTCCTGAACCCTATTCTATACAAGGAGTTTTTGTAATGGAACTAAAAAACAAAACAGCGCTGATTACCGGCAGCGCCAAACGTGTAGGCAAAGCTATGGCGCTGGCGCTGGCCCGCGCCGGCTGCAACATTGTTGTCCACTACGGCCGGTCAGAGACGGAAGCCTGGCAAACGGTAGAAGAACTCCGCGCATTGGGCGTGCAGGCGTGGCAAATTTCGGCCAATCTGGGCGATGTGTCTGCAATAAAATCGCTGGTACCGTTTGCGCTCAACCAGGCCGGCCGGCTGGACATTCTCATTAATAGCGCGTCAATTTTTCCCCCGGAAGATTTTTTGGCCGCCACCCCGGAAAGCTGGGACGCCAACCTGACCGTCAACCTGAAAGCGCCGTTTCTGCTCAGCCAGGATTTTGCGCGCGCCCTGCCTGCCGGGCGTCCCGGAAAAATCATCAACCTGCTCGATGCCACCGCCCTGCGCCCCAAAAATCACCATTTTTCATACACCCTCAGTAAATACGCGCTGAATGGACTGACCGAGGCCACCGCCCACGCACTGGCCGGTCAGAATATTCAGGTTAACGGCATTGCGCTGGGCGCCATATTACCCAACATCAACGACGACCCGGCCATGTTT